>PMSX01000142.1 GCA_003167495.1 Bryobacterales bacterium
GCCGATGGCGTAGATGCTGGCTTCGAGCGGAGCGATGCGGAGGAGACGCCATTCGGTATCAGCGATGTATTGGACGAGGGTCCTTTCCTCTTCGTTGACGGGAGCGAGGTGGGTGACGTAGCGGGCTACGTGATCGCGGTAGGCTTGAGCGTCGTCGGAGTTGAGGAGGACGGTGCGACCGGTGAGGCCGGTTTTGATGGCGTTGAGAGATGCTTTCGCCTTTCCTGCGGCTGAGGTAGGTCCTGTAGAGTGCTGGGCATTAGCGCGATTGGCATCCTGTTGGGCTTGGGAAGTTTCCATGAGTGGCTCCTTGTAAATGAAAATAGCCCGCAACAGAGATGACACTCTGGCGGACCTGGTTGAAAGTTAGCAAATCGAGGGGCGGAAACGAACTGTGGAAAAAGTTTTGGAACGGAAGAAGGCTTGTAAGTGGTTGGGAGTATTGGAGTAAAAGATTCTCCGAATTTTTTGCGAGTGCTGTGACCGGAGTTCTCCTGCTATTGTTCAAACGTTCGGATCGACCATGAAGGAGTCAATTTCTTGTAAGAAATCTCTGCGTCTACTTACTCTGATCTGCGGAGCCGCAGTGCCGCAGCAACCGGCCACAGTCCGCGAGATCCTTGCCGGCACGATGCTGCCGGGCGTTGAGGTGGCCACACTCGAACACAGCGAAACTATGTATTCGTTCAGTCGCGTAGCACGCGAAGGGCCCGTTCGCGCGCTGCCTTCGGCGTCGAGGCAGATCGAGAACGTTCATTTCAGGTCGGGAGGTAAGAACTATGATCTCTTCGACTACCTTGCCGACAATCGCATTGCACGGGTGAGACTATCTGAAAGGGGCCGTCATTCAAGGAGCAACTCACAAACGGCTGGCCACCTACCTATCGGAGACGCTCTGGTCACGTCTTGGCATGGAGCAATATGCTACTTGGTGGTTGGAATCTCCGGGAGGGATGGGGCTGGCAGGGACCGGCATTGGCGCAACTCTGCGTGATCATGGACGGTTCGGTCTGTTCGTTCAGGAGGACGGTGTGATTGACGGTCAACGACTTGTTCCAGAGGGATGGTTTCGGGAGGCGGGCAGCGCTCACATTATTGGCGGCAAGTCAGTGGACTATGGGTATCTTTGGTGGCCTGAGCCGACGACGGGAGACTCGATTCACCTGGGCGCCTTTGAAGCTCGCGGGATATACGGCCAACGCATTTACATCAATGCGAATGAGCGGCTGGTGATTGTTGTATTGAGCGCGCGTGCGAAGCCAACCGGGGCTACAGTTCTGGATGATGCGGCTTTTTTTGGGGCAGTGGCAAGGTCTCTGAGGTAGTGGGAGATGCCCGCGAAGTGAATTGTGTTAGTACAACGGTGAGATCGTCCTGCTGTAGCGGTGTGGAGATCTTTTGAAAGAGTTGCTCAATAAACTCAGCAGGGAAAGAGTCTTTGGTGTTGAGCAAAAGCTGCTCGACGTTCTTCTGGCCGAATTCTTCGCCATCAGGGCCGGTGGCTTCGAGAATGCCATCGGTGTAGAGTAGCAGCTTATCGCTGCTCCCAAATGGAACGGAGATGTTCGAGTAGGTGGCTTGTGGAAATGGGCCAATAAAAAGGCCGTTTTCCGCGAGCTGCACGATGTCGTGGGTCTGGAGGCGAAAAAGCAGGCTTGGGGGATGGCCAGCTCCGGCATAGGTGATGAGGCCGCTAGTCAGGTCAATGGCGGCACAGGCAGCCGTGACGTATTGGCCGCCAAGGCTACCGCGAAGCATGGAATTCAGCCCGGCAAGGACGCGGGCTGGGTCATTGGCGTGTTCCCTTTGTGCGGCGAAAGACACCTTAAGCATGGAAGCGACAAGTGCGGCGGGAACGCCGTGACCCGAAACGTCGGCTACCAGAATAGTGAGAGTCGTTTCGCTGGTCTTCAGGAAATCGAAGAAATCGCCAGCAACGGCAGTCATGGGTTGATAGCGAGAGGCGATTTGGAGGCCTGGGAGGTTGGGAGGGGAGTTGGGAATGATGGAGTTTTGGATGCGTCGCGCCGTTGTCAACTCTTGCTCCACCTCTACGAGTTTGCGTTCGCGGGCGACAGCACGACGGGAGGCGACAGAGCCGAGTCCGGCAAGCAAAACCAGAAAACCCAAAGGCTCAGGATCCACTTTATGGGGACGGTATTGCCGGTTTGTCAGAAGGACCGTTACGCCAAAAATGATAAGAGGCCAAGTAAGGCCCCGCTCGAACGATGACGAACTCTTGCGGCGGAAGATGACGTGAAACAGAATTAGAAGGGTTCCGCTCACGATAAGAATGCTGTTTACGAGATCAGCGGGGCCGAACCACCGGTTATTGAATATGACTGCGGGTATGGCGATGAAAGCGAAGGCAATCTCGATCCAAAGCCAGACCAATATCGATTTCTTCCAGCCAGAACCGAGCAGTTCGCGAGCGAAGAAAGCGTACGGAATCGAAATTAGATAGGTCAGGCAAAAAGTCCAGAGAGCGATTTGGCGATCAGCCATGGCGATTGCCGTGTGCACCAAGGCGTTCTCAATGAACAAGCGACTGGCGTAGAGAATTGAAAGAATTCCGAGCCAAAAAAGGAGCCGATCACGAAACCTAATCGCCGCCAGTGCAAGTGAAGAGATGCCGACGGCCAAAACGATGCTTGCCACGCCAAAATACGGAAGGTTTGATCGCAACTCGGATTTGACAAACTCGAAAGGAAACGAATTGGGACTCACCCAGAACAGCCTATCGCATGGCGCGTCGTCTCATTGGATGCTCGAATGTCTGAGACAGGAATGCCTACGGAAGGCTTGCCAGGTTTCATGGTCAAATTCTTACAATCCTCGGAGATCCGATTTGGGAGAGAATGTCCATTGAAGGTTAAACAAAAGTGAACACATCGGTTATTGAACAGGTCCGTGCGAGTAACCTTTGGACGGTGGCGAGCGCATTGCCGCGTGCGGACCGAACGCTGGCCGCTATTTGGTGGACGGTTCTGGTTTTGCGTGGACTGCTGCCGGCGGTTTTTGCGATTGCTATGGGGATGTTGGTTGGCGCGGTGCAACACAAGGCGGATCTGATAATGCCGCTGGCGTTCTTCGGGAGTGTTTTTGTTCTGCTGCAGATTCTTCCGCCGATTCACAGAGCGGTGGGTGCGAACCTTGGGAACCGGACGGCTGCGTGGCTGTATGACCGACTCACTTATGCGTGTGTACTTCCACCCGGCATGGGCCATCTTGAAAATCCCAAACTCACAACCGACCTCACGATGGCGCGTGATTTCGATTTGGGCATTACGGGGCCGCCTATGTTCATCTCGATGGACTTCATAGCGGGGGGCTTGGTTGAGATGGTGGGAGGCGCGTCGTCGGTTGTGTTGGTGGCTGTGTTTAATTGGTGGGCGGCAATTTTGCTTGCTGGAGCCTGGATGGCTACGCACTGGCTGCTGCGCGAAAGCGCGATCTGGAAGGATCGCAACACGGAGGAAGTGCGGCACGCGCAGCGTCACGCCGATTATGGGTACCGGCTCGCCGTGGAACCGGCAGCGGCAAAAGAGTTGCGCCTGTTTGGGTTGGCGGATTGGGTTGTGGAGCGCTTTCGATCGCGCCGCCAGCGCTTGTTTGAACTGCGCTGGGAAGCCACGCGTTTGCGAGAGCGGCCGCTGGTTTGGAGTATTCTTTTGGTGCTGGCGGTGAATGTCGTTGTTTTCTGGGCAATGGCGGAAGCGGCGCTGGGCGGGCATCTGGCGCTGGCACGGTTAGTCACGTTCGCAAGTGCGGTGATCGGGACGAGCATGATCGCATTCGGCGGATTGTCGTGGGCATTGGATGGCACAGCGGCGCCCATTGCGGCCGTGATGCGACTGCAACCCAGCATGGCGAAGGAAGGCGCGCTGCCGCGCGGCCACGAATCCGCGCAAGGAATGCCGGCGCGCGAAATACGGTTTCGCAGCGTGACATTCGCGTATCCGCAGGCGACGGAGCCAGTTCTTAAAGAATTCGACCTCACGATTCCAGCGGGCTCGTCAATGGCGATTGTCGGTCAGAACGGCGCTGGTAAAACGACGATGGCCAAGCTGCTCTGCCGCCTCTATGATCCGCAAGACGGGGCTATTGAGGTTGACGGAAAAAATATCCGCACGCTGGAAATTGACAGTTGGCGTTCACGAATTACCGCGGTGTTTCAGGATTTTATCCGGTTCGAACTATCGCTGAGGGAAAACGTCGCGCCGGCGGGAGCTCCGGATGAGTTGATCCGCCAGTCACTCGAAGACGCCGGTATGGCACACGTGGCGAACCTGGATACAATACTGGCGCGCGGCTACCCCGATGGCACAGATCTTTCGGGAGGCCAGTGGCAGCGGATTGCGCTGGCGCGGACGCTTTGCGCGGTCAGATTTGGCGCCGGGCTGGTATTGCTGGATGAACCGACGGCGCAACTTGACGTGCGAGGCGAGGCGGAAATCTTCCGGCGCATTCTTGCCGCCACGCGTAATGTGACGACCATTCTGATTTCTCACCGATTCTCGACTGTGCGGCACGCCGACCGCATCTGTGTGCTTGAACACGGACGAGTTGTGGAACTCGGGAGCCACGACGAATTGATGGCGGCGGGTGGCCGTTATAAGACGATGTTTGAGTTGCAAGCTTCGCGCTTCGACCCAGAGGAAGAGGCGGCGCTCGATGTATTGGATTAGCGCGTTATGAAACCGGCCAGTAAAATCGATCGGATGCCGGGGGCCTTCCCTTCTATGTGGCGGGCACTCTTACGGGCGCGTGAGGCTGAACCGCTGTTACTCACTGTCTCGTTCTCGCTGGCGCTGCTCGCTGCTCTCCCTGACGCTCTTCTGGCTTTGTGGTTGAGTCTGCTGGCGCAGGGAATTCTAGCTGGGAGGCGTGGAGAGGCACTTGCGGCCGCTGTTGGATTGGGAGTATCGGCTGCCGCTACCTGGTTTCTTCGGGTGGTGAGCGATCGCACGCAGCGACGCTTTCGCGAGCGTCTCACAATTTCGTTGGAGGCGCACGTCGCTAAGCTGCAGGCTTCTGCGGCAGGGATTGAGCATCATGAGCGGCAGGAATATGTAGACCGTCTTGCCATGCTGCGCAACCAGGTATTTGTGCTGGATCACATGTACTTCTCGCTGTTCACTACTTGCGGCTGGCTCCTGCGACTCGCGGTGACATTAGCGCTGCTTGTTTCGATACACCCGGCGCTGGCTTTGCTTGCCGTGTTTGCGCTGCCTACGGTGTTCACATCTACCTGGCGGCCGGAAGTGGAGCGCAAAGCGGATGAGCGCGGCGCGTGGGCCAATCGTTTGGCACGGCATCTGTTTGATCTTGCCACTACGGCTTCGCCAGGGAAGGAAGTGCGCGTCACGTGCATAGGGCCGAGCCTGGTGGTTCAACGGCGCTCGGCATGGCAATACTGGTATGGGCCGGTGGCGGCGGCGCGGAGAGGCAGCGCAGGCTGGCAAACGCTGAGTTGGGCCATCTTCGCGGTAGCCTATGTAGCGGCAGTGGTGTTTGTGTCGTCTGTGATGAAGGCCTCGCCCGGCTCGGTGCTGTTGATGCTCGCGGCGGGCGCGCGACTGTCGATGTACATTGGAGCAGCTATCGGCGAAATTGGATTTCTTCGCGGATTCTGGCTCGATGGAGCAAGACGGCTGGCGTGGCTTGAAGATTATGTCGAGTCACTCAGAAGCGGCGCAGATGCATCCGCGCCCGAAGCTATCGAGCGTGGAATCGAGTTCGAGCACGTGACGTTCGCTTATCCCGGCACGGAGCGAGTGGTGTTGGAAGATGTGAATCTATGCCTGAAACCGGGTTCGGTGGTGGCTATTGTGGGGGAGAATGGCGCGGGCAAAACGACGCTTGTCAAATTGCTTTGCCGCCTTTACCGGCCGTCGGTGGGACGAATTCTGGTGGATGGTGTCGATCTTGCACGCATCGCGCCGGAGGATTGGCGGGCAAGGCTTGCGGGAGCGTTCCAGGATTTCTTCCGCTTTGAATTTAGCGCGCTGAATAGTGTGGGAGTGGGAGATCTTCCTCGTCATGAGGATGAACCGGCGGTTGCGGGCGCGGTGAGTGACGCCGGTGCGGATGATGTGGTGAAGCATCTGGCGGAAGGTTTGCAAACGCAATTGGGACCTACCTGGCCGGGAGGGGTTGAGATTAGTTTTGGGCAGTGGCAGAAACTGGCACTCGCGCGTGGGTTTATGCGAGAGCAGCCGCTATTGATGATTTTGGATGAACCGACGGCGGCGCTGGACGCGGAGACCGAACACGCGTTGTTCGAGCGATTCGCGGCGGCGGCGCGGCAACGTGCTTCGGATGGGAGAGTTACGATTCTGGTCTCCCATCGCTTCAGCACTGTGAGGATGGCGGACTTTATTGTGGTGCTGGATGGCGCGCGTGTCGTAGAGGCAGGGAGCCATGAAGAGTTGATGGCGAAGGCAGGGAAGTATGCCGAGTTGTACGGCATACAGGCCGCTGCTTATCGTTAGGTTCGGGAGGGGTCAAGGCGTGATGAGAACCTTGCCGGTGCCGCCCTTTTCGGCGAGTGCGTGCGCTTCGCGGATTTCGCTCAGCTTGAAACGTTTTCCGATTGGGATGACAAGGTCACCGGAGACGACGTCGGCAGCTAACTCGGCCAGGCGTTTGGCGTCGGGTTGTGAATAGACTTCGGCTACGCGAATTTCCGCTTTGCCGGCCGCCGGCGGTTTGCCTACGATGGTGCCCAAGACACCATCTTTCTTCAGTTTTGGCAGAAGTTTCTCGATCGTTTGACCACCCACGGTATCGGCGATGGCGTCTACATCTGCAAGGCTAGCGAGTTCGTGATCGTCATCGAGGGCAACGACTTGATCGGCGCCAAGAAGCAGCGCCTCTTGTTTCTGATTCTTGCGGACGCCTGCGATGACGAGTGCGCCGTGAATTTTTGCAATGTAGACAGCGGCGCGGCCGACTGCGCCCAAAGCCCCGGTGACGAGGACGCGATCACCGGCTTTGGGTTTGACGCCTTTTTCGATCAACTGCGCGCCAGTCAGAGCGACCACCGGGATGACGGCCGCCTGATCGGTATTCAAACCATCGGGGATGATGGCGAGGTCGTCGGCTTTGGCCGTGAGAAGCTCGGCGTCGCTTTGCTTCACGTAGCCCAACACTTTGTCGCCTGGTTTGAAGCGAGTGACACCTGGGCCGAGGGTAACCACGGTGCCGGCGACGTCGTTACCTAGAATAGCTGGGAGCTGCAGGGGCATGATTTCTTTGAGATATCCGGCGCGGAGTTTCCAGTCGATAGGATTCAAGCTGGTGCCCGATACTTTTACGAGGACCTCGCCGGAGGCTGCTTTGGGGTCGGGTACTTGCGTGTAGGTGAGTTGGTCGACTCCACCGTAGCCGTTTAAAAGGACTGCGTTCATTGGGTAATTGGTTCTCCGAGGGGTTTGATTCCGTTTGAGGGTGGATTGTGTTGAATAAGTTGCATATAATTCGAGCTGAGAAAAGTTTCAGTTAGGAGAAGTTTTATGCGTGCTTTTTATGTTACGCCGTTTGCGGCGGCGATGCTACTGTTTAGCGCGGCGGCGCAGGGTCAGGACGAGACCTCGCGCACCGTGGCGGGTGGAGGTGTTTTGGCCGCGGGCTGGACTGGAAAAATTGATGCCAGTGAAGAAAGAAGCGGCAAGACGCTGAATGATGCGAAGCTGGCGCAGGAGGGTGATGGGCTTCACGTGACGACTGGTCCGGCAGTGGCTTATTGGAATCCGGTCAACAAGGCGAGCGGTGATTACACGGTTAAGGCGACGTTCACAGAGGCGAAATTCATGAACCTTAACAGCCACCCACATCCGTACGGCATTGTGATTGCGGGCAACGATATGGGAACGGCAGACCAGAGCTACCTTTATTGCGCGGCGTATGGGAATGGGAGCTTTATTGTGCGGGGATTCGGGCCGGCGCCGTTTCAGATGAACGGGCGGCGCAGCGAAGAGAACGCCGCGGTGCATAAGGCGGAGGTGGGGCAGCCGGTGACGCAGGAGATTGCGGTTTCTGTGAAAGGCGACAAGGTGGCTTGCGCGATCAACGGCACGGTGGTGGCGAGCTACGACAAAGCGGCACTGGTGACGGCGGGAAAGCTGAAGTCAACGGATGGTGTGTACGGGATTCGGTCGGCACACAATACGGATGTTGTGGTGAGTGGGTTGAGTGTGACGAAGAACTGAAGTAGCGCGCTCCTGCGGGAGTTCTCTGAGTGTCGGGAGCGCAAAGGGGACAGACAGCACGCGCATTTAAGAAGTGTTGAGCGTGCCTGAGATGGACGTCGCGGCGCTATGTCAGTCCCCTTTGCTCGTGGCGATGAACAGTGCGTTAGAAAGCTTCGATGGAGAGCAAGACGCGGGTGCCCATGCCGTCGGGGAGTTCGTAGCGGCTTAACTGTTCGGCTTTGATGCGGTATTTTTTGATGGCGGCGAGTTCGGTTTCTACTTCGGGGCCTTTGTAGAGAATGAGGCGCGCGCCTTGCTTCATGGGCTTGGCGAAGATGTCTAACAAACGATCGAGCGGCGCGACGGCGCGGGCGGTGATGATTTCGGGCCGCTGGGCAATGGCGATTTGTTCGGCGCGATCGCCGAGGACTTCGACATTGTGCAGTTCGAGATGGTCGACTGCGCCGTCGACAAAGCGCGCTTTTTTCTGGGTAGATTCGGCGAGAGTGAAACGGACATCGGGCAAAACCAATGAAAGCGGAATGCCGGGGAAACCGGCACCTGTTCCAGCATCGAGAACGCGGTGAGCCCCGGCGAAATAGCGCCAAGGGGCGACGGAATCGAAGACATGTTTGATGGCGGCTTCGGGCGCGTTGATGATGCGGGTGAGATTGAAGTGCTCATTGGCCGCCAAAATCAAAGTTAAGTGCGCTGCCGCCTTTTGAATCAGGCGATCTCGGTGCGGAATGTCCTGAGGCAGAACGCGGGCCAATTCCGCGGCAAACTCCACATCCTCATCATGACATTGGGCGGCTGAATTGTTTGAAAGAGCGGGTACGCGAAAATAGAGGTGAATGTTAAGAGCTGGAATTGTGGGTCTTCCCAACGTGGGGAAAAGCACCCTATTTAATGCGGTGACGCAAACCCGAAAAGCGATGGCGGCGAACTACCGGTTTTGTACGATTGAGCCGAATACCGGCGTGGTTACGGTGCCGGATGAGCGGCTGGACGTGCTTGCGAAGCTGAGCGCATCGGCAAAGATTGTGCCGGCGGTGTTCGAGTTTGTCGATATCGCGGGTTTGGTGAAAGGCGCGAGTAAAGGCGAGGGGCTGGGGAATCAGTTTCTCGGGCATATCCGCGAAGTGGACGCGCTGATACAGGTGGTCCGGTGTTTTGAGGACACGAATATCGAACATGTGATGGATACGGTTGACCCGGTGCGGGATATCGAGATCATTAATACGGAGTTGGTGCTGGCGGACTTGGAAGCCGTAGAGAAGCGCAAGATGAAGCAGCAGAAGGCCGGGAAAGGAGGCGACAAGAAGGCGCTGGCGGAGGTCGAGTTGTGTGAGAAATTAGAGACGCATCTCAACACCGGCAAGACTGTGGTGACGATGGAACTGACGCCGGAGGAGAAAGCACTGGCTAAGACGTTCTTCTTACTGACGAGCAAGCCAACGCTGTTTGCCTGCAATGTGGCGGAAGGCGATTTGGCGGATGCGGATAACAACAAATATGTGAAGCAGGTACGCGCTTATGTGAAGGAACATCACGATACGGGCGCGGTGGTGGTGTCGGCGGAGATTGAATCGGAGCTGGTGACGCTCTCAGAGGAAGAGCGGTTGGAGTATCTGGCGGGGCTGGGAGTAAAGGATACGGGCGCGAGTAATTTGATTAAAGAGGCGTACCATCTGTTGGGTTTGCGGACCTATCTGACGACTGGTGAGAAGGAAACGCGCGCCTGGACGATTCATGCGGGCGACAAAGCGCCTGTGGCAGCGGGAGTGATTCACTCCGATTTTGAGAAGAGTTTTATTTCGGCTGAGTGTGTCTCTTACACCGACTTGGTGGCTTGCGGCTCGTTTGCCCGGGCGCGCGAGCAAGCTAAGCTGCGAACGGAGGGCAAGGAATACGTTGTGCAGGATGGCGACGTGATTGAGTTTAAGACCTTTCTTTAGCGCGTGTGAGCTTGCGGAGCTTGACGACTTCAGCAGGTTCAAGGTCGCGCCATTTTCCCATTTGCAAGCCTTCGAGAGTGAGTGGCCCGATGCGCACGCGTACGAGCTTCAAGACTTTGCTCCCCACGGCCTCAACCATGCGCCTGACTTGGCGGTTGCGGCCTTCGTGGATGGTGATTTCGAGAAAAGTGTATTTTTCGGAATCGCGATCCCGCTTCACAATGGCCGGGGCAGTCATACCGTCGCTCAGTTCCACGCCTTTTGCTAGTTGTGTGAGTTGCTCGTCTGTGAGGAGAGTAGACGCTTTGACGAGATACGTTTTTTCGAGCTTGTAGACGGGATTGGTCATACCCTCAGCGAGGGCGTTATCGTTAGTGAGGAGCAGGAGACCGGAGGTGTCGAGATCGAGGCGGCCGACGGTGCCGACGAACTGACCCAGACCGGGGATCAGATCATAGACAGTGGGGCGATTTTCCGGGTCTTTGTAGGTAGTGAGATAGCCCTTTGGCTTGTTGAGAAGAATGTAGCGGAGTTCTTGCTTTTCCAGCGGCTTACCATCGAGTGTGACCCAGTCGCGTTCAATATCAACCCAATGGTCGGGAGTTTGGATGAGTTTGCCATTCACTTTGACGCGGCCGCTACCGATCCAACTGCGCGCTTCGGTGCGCGAGCCGAGACCGGCTTTGGAGAGAATGCGGTCGAGCGTTTTGAGTTTGCGCTCGGGTTTTTTTACGGCTTGAACTGGTCGAATAAGTCACCCCGGTCGATGTGTTCGCCGCGCAGGTAGACGGCGTTGATGTGCTCGGTGGCGGAGATGTCTTGCAGCGGATCGCCGTCCAAAAGAATGAAGGTGGCGTCCATACCTTCACGGATGAGACCGATGCGATTCTCCTGGTGAAGAGTTTTGGCGGCGTTGTAGGTAGCGGCTTGGAGGGCAACGGCTGCTGGTATTTTGGCGTTTACCCAAAGTTCGAGTTCGTGCTGGACGGTGGGTCCGTGAATGACTAGCATGTTGCCGGCATCGGAACCAGTAATCAATGTTACGCCGCTCTGATAGGCGTGGAGCAGGTTCTGATTCGCCGTGTTGAGGAGTGCTTGCAGGCGGACGGGGTCGACATTCTTGACGGGCTTAGAGAAAACGCTTTGAGTGTTGCTTAATAGGTCCGCAGGACCTACTTGCTGGAGCAAGGGTCGATTGAGAATCTGAGTGTGGCCCTGTTGTAAGTCCACTAAGGCTTCGAAGACGCTGAGCGTGGGATCGTAGACGATGTTGTGTGCCTTCATGGCCGCAAAGGTTTCGCCGGGAATTAGATCGATTGTCGAACCATGCTCAATACTGTTGCTGCCCGTATCGACGGCTAGCTTGACGTCTGACGCGTTGCCGGTGTGAGTAGCGGTTGGGAGGCCTTGCCCAGCGGCTTCGGAGATGACGGCTCTGTAGATATCAGGATCGAGGTGCTTGAATTGGCCCCAGGTTGGATTGCCTGCTTCGAGGACAGCCTTTACGCAATCGACGCCAGCTTGTTTGAGGGCGATGACTTGCGCGCGCGCTTCGTCGGGAGTTTTAGGTTGGCGCAGGAATTGCTCCTTGGCTGTTTTGCGCATGATTTCGGGGAAGCTTGCGAGCAGTTCTTCTGGATGGCCTCCGACGGCGGTGAAAAGAGGTCCACAGGTGAAGAATTCCGCGCCTTCGTATTTTCCGGAGGCTGAAACAGTTTGACGCAAGGCCAGCGCGCCGTCGAGAAGATCGCCGGTACTGCGGACTGCGGTGACACCGCTATACAGATAGGCCGCGAGACGGCGCGTCTCGGCATGAGGATCGGCATAGCTCTGCGGATTTTGGAAAACGCCGCCGGGCGCGCCGATGTGGACGTGCATATCAATCAAGCCGGGCATCAAGGTTTTGCCCGATTCTTCGTTTACGTCGGCGTTGAGGGATTTGATGTCTTCCGGCGACTTGCGGAAGACTTGGGCGATTTTGCCGTTCTTGATTAAGACTGAGCCACCTTGAATGGTTTCGCCATTGCCGACGAAGATATTGACGTTATGGAAGAGGACGGTGCGCATCTGTGAAGCAGCCCGGTCCATTTGTTTTTCGCGTTCGATGCCTTGTTTGGTGCGCGCCTGGTAGACGCCGCTGATGAGGAATGGCGCCAGTACGACAAGAATCCAAAGCTTTGCTTTGCCGGCGATCTTCTCTTCCTTTTCCCAGCGGAACAATTTGATGCCGACGAACAGAGCCACCGCCATGGCTGTGATCAGACACAGAGCCGAAACGAGGTTTGCCCTGGAGAACGCGCTTTCTCCTCCCAAGAGAATTGACTTCATCCCTTGAAACAGGTAGGTGGCGGGAAGAAAGCTAGCGATGATCTGCACCCAATCCGGCATGATGCTGGTGGGAAACGTTGCGCCGCTGAGGAACAACATTGGCAAGTAGAGCAACTGAATCAGGATAGTTGCTTCCTGTTGCGAATTCACTACCGCTGCGATGATCATGCCCATGGCGCGAAAGGCAAGAAGGCCGATACTGATGAATAGAAGGAGGGACAGGAAGTTGTGAGGAAATGGCGCGTGGTAGATCACGTGGCCGAAAAACAAAAAGAAAAAAACAGTGGGCATGTAAGCTGCCCAACCGGAGATCATAGATGCCACGATGATGGGGCCGGCACTGATGGGCGCAACTTTGAAGCGCCGCAGGACATTCGTTTCGCGGTCGAGTACGGTTCTGATGCCGGCGCCGAAGAAACCGTTCCCCAGCACTCCAATAATCATCACCATCGCGATAACTTGCGCCATGGCTCCGGGGCTTGCGCCGGCGTGGAACACTTGGGCGAAAGTGAAAAAGAAGACGAGAGGGAAGAGATAGCTGTAGAAGAGAACGGCGCGATCACGCACCATGAGCCGCAGATTGCTGGCGGTTTGAGCGATATAGGGTCTCATGATTCGCGTAGCCTCTTTCCTGTCAGTTCGATGAACACGTCTTCCAGAGTCGGGCGCTTCATGTGGATATCTTGCAATTCAAAGCCGAGCTGGTCAATCCAGCGCACGAGTTCAACAATGATGGCGGCGGGAGTGGGGCTTTGAATGGAGAAAGTGCGTCCCTCATTGCCGGAGGTGTGCTTTTCGTGGCGGAGTTTTTCCGGGAGACTGTCGAGTGGGAGGGGTCGTTCGGTAGTCACTTCCACTTGTGTGTGGCCTAAAACACGCTCCTGAATCTCACGCGGCGAGCCGAGTTCGATAATTTTGCCGGCGTCGATAATGGCGACACGGTCGCACAAGCGCTCGGCCTCTTCGATGTAGTGAGTGGTGAGCAGAATCGAGCGTTTGTCTTCCTTCAGTTCCTGAATGACATGATGGATTTCGTGGCGGACTTGCGGGTCGAGGCCGGTGGTAGGTTCGTCGAGGAAAAGGAGACTTGGATCGTTGACGAGTGACAGGGCGAGGGCCACACGCTGCTTCTGGCCACCAGAGAGCGATTTGTAGAGGGCATCTTTCTTATCCCAGAGTTGGAGGCGCTTGAGAAGTTGATCGCGGTCTGCGCGCTTCGAATAGAAGGCGCCGAAGAGATCAAGCGCCTCGTGCACCTTCATTTTGTCGGGAAGATTGGTGGCTTGCAGACAGACACCGATGCGATCTTTGATCTCTTTGCTTTGCGCGGCGGGATCGAGGCCGAGAACAGATACGTTGCCGCTGGTGCGGGGACGCAACCCTTCGAGAATTTCGAGAGTGGTGGTTTTGCCGGCGCCGTTCGGGCCGAGAAGGCCGTAGACTTCGCCACTTTTCACCTCCAGGTCAATACCGCGAACCGCTTCGAAATCGCCGTAGGATTTGTGAAGATTTTCTACCGATATGCAGGTGGAAGCAACCATTCTGACTATGGTACCGATTCACCGCGTGTGAGATCGTCGAAGGTCTCGCGGGTGCGGGCCACGAACACGCGACGGCCATCGATTAATAGCTCGCAGGGGCGGGGCCGCGAGTTGTAGTTGGAAGAGAGAACGAAGCCGTAAGCGCCCGCAGTGCGTAGCGCGATGAGGTCGCCCGCTTTGAGGGCAGGGAGGCGTCGGTCACGAGCGAAGAAGTCGCCAGTTTCACAAACTGGACCGACAACATCGGCTGTCATCTTCAGGCTGGTGGGTGCTTCTTCTACGGGCAGGATTTCGTGATGCGCCTGGTAGAGGGCCGGACGTAACAGGTCGTTCATAGCACCGTCGACTACAACAAATGTTTTTTCACCGTTTTGTTTGATGAGGAGGACCTGGGTGAGCAAGATACCCGCCTCGGCGACGATAGAGCGGCCTGGCTCGAGCATGAGAGTCAGATTCAAGGATTCGAGTTTGGGACGCAAGCGCGCCGCGAATTCAGTGATACTGGCGGCACGTTCGTTTGGGCGGTATTGCACGCCGAGGCCGCCACCGAGATCCAGGAAACGGATAGGCAGACCAGCGGCACGGAGGCGAGCGACCAGGGCCAGCGTCTTATCGGCGGCTTCGAGCAGAGGATCTATCTCCAGGAGTTGTGAGCCGATGTGGCAACTTACTCCTTCGGCAGTGATTCCTGGGAGATGGGCGGCGCGCTGATAGATGTCTTCAGCGGAAGCAATGTCGACGCCAAACTTGTGCTCGCGGAGACCGGTGGAGATATAAGGATGTGTTTTAGCATTGACGTCGGGGTTGACGCGGAGGGCGATGGAGGCCGTGCGTTTGTTTGAGGAGGCAATCTGGGAGATCAAGGCGATCTCCGTTTCGGATTCGCAGTTGAAACTGTGAATGCCCTGGTCGAGCGCGAATGAAATTTCGCGCGCAGTTTTGCCAACGCCTGAAAAGACAACCGATGCCGGATCGCCACCTGCTTTAAGCACGCGATGCAATTCGCCACCGGAGACGATGTCGAAACCAGCACCGGTCCGTGCGAGAGTTGCGAGTATGGCGAGGTTGGAATTGGCCTTTACGGCGTAGCAGACACGATTGGGGATGCCGTTTAGCGCCTGTTGATATTCATTCCAATGGTTGAGGATTGCGTTCTTCGAGTAAATGTAAGCCGGTGTTCCATACCGGGCGGCCAGGGTTTTGAGATCGACTTGTTCGCAATGCAGCTGGCCTTGGAGATACTCGAACATCTTTTATAGGACCCGCAAAGCGACAATGGTTTGATCGTCGGTAAGAGCGGTAGCGCCGCGAAAGTGGTCGATATCGGCAAAGACTTTTTCCGCCACTTGTTGCGGAGAGCGTTGGTGATTGGCTTTCAAAACTCTTTCGAGACGGGAACGGCCGTAGGTTTCCATTTCTTTTTCGCTGATGTTGCTTTCATCAAGGGCGGCCGCTTCTTTGCCTAACTGATCTTCCACGCCGTCTGAGTAGAGCAGCAGGAAATCTTTAGGTTGGGCCTCGATTGTGACTTGATCGTAGTGTTGATGTTCGAGTAAACCGATGGGTACGCCTTCCACTTGCAATTCAATGAACTGGCCATTGCGGTACAACATGGGCGGCAGCGTTCCGGCGCTCACTACGCTGAATGTGCGAGTTTTGGCGGCCCAAGTGATGAGCGAAAGAGTGGCGTATTGAGCATCCACTTTGCGTTCGAGCAGCGCTTCGTTGAGATCTTTCATCAATTCAGAAGGGCTGCGCCGGCGCGGCGCCAGAATGCGCAAGAGGCCTGAGATCAAAGCTGCGTACAGAGCGGCTGCGGCGCCTTTGCCGCTGACATCGCCGAATGCGATGAGGGCGTATTCGCTGCTGTGTTCGAAAAAATCGTAGAAATCGCCGCTGATCTGGCGGGCGGGCCTGGTCTTGATGCCGACTTCGACGCCCTCGAAATCCGACACGGTGCGCGGCACTAAAACGGATTGCAGCCGGAAGGCGGCGTGCAGGTCTTGTTCCATGCGGCGTTCGCGAGTGGCGAGTTCACCGTACAAGCGCGCGTTTTCAACGGAGGTGGCGATCTGTGGGGCGAGCAGAGACAGAGCGCGCACATGATCGTCTGTAAAGAATGAAGGACGCTCGCTCTCGAGATCCATGACGCCGATGACGCGATCTTGCAGGATAAGAGGAACCGCTACTTCAGAGCGAATATCGGTTTCGGAGGCGATATACCGCGGATCTTGCGTGACGTCTCCCACAATCACCACCTGCCGCGACTCAGCAGCCGCACCGGTCAAGCCTTTGCCCAGGGGAACGTTTTGGGTGGTGGCTCTTTGGTCATAACGCTGGCTGAAGCGGCAACGGAGCAGCTTCTGCTGCTCGTCTACGAGGAAGATAGTGAAGGAATCAAAGTTAATGAGGGCGCGAATGGTGACAGCGATTTTGGTAAGCAGTTCATCGATCTCGAGAATGGAGCTGAATTCCTGAGAAAGATGCGCGAGGACGCGGAGGGTGCGATTTTGGCGTTCTACGCGCCGGTAGAGGCGAGCGTTGTCAATCGCGGTACCCACGCGGCTGGCAATGAGAACGAGCAGCGAACGATGCTGTTCGGAAAAAGCATGCGGACGGGTGGATTGGAGATCGATCACGCCCACCAGCTTGCTGCGGACGAGCATGGGAACGGCGAGTTCGGCGCGAACGGCGTCGAGGGCGTTGAGGTAGCGGGCATCGGTGCGCACATCATGAACAAGAATCGGCTGGCGCGCACCAGCGGCTGTTCCCGTGAGCCCTTCGCCTAACGGAATGATGAGATTCTTGGCGACTTCGTCGCGATGGCCGATGGAATAGCGCATACGCAAGGTGCGCGTGCGTTCGTTGTAAAGGAGAATGGCGAACAATTCGTGCGGGACAACGTCTTTGATGATGTCGGCGACATTGGCCAGCAGACGATCGAGATCGAGTGTTTCGGCCGTGACGGCACTCACTTCCAAGAGGAAGTCGAGAAGCTCGGCTCGTTCGCGGAACCGAACTTGCGCTTTGGGAGTCTGCTTCATTTAATACGCGTCCGGTGAAGGTTGGGCGACGGCGGAGCCATCGCGAAATTCCCGCAGAATCTGGACACCGGAACTAGTGCCGATGCGGGTTGCGCCAGCGGATACCATGCGGCGCACGGCATCGAGTGAGCGAATACCACCCGAAGCTTTCACACCAATGGATGGGCCGACGGCTTGGCGCATCAGGCGAATATCGCTTTCGGTTGCGCCAGAGGTGGAGAAGCCGGTGGATGTCTTAACGAAGTCCGCTCTTGCTTCCACCGCAAGGCGGCACGCGGCGCGCTTTTGATCGTCGGTCAGCAGACAGGTTTCGAGAATCACTTTGAGCAGGGCGTTTGCCTTGTGAGCGATTTCAGCAAGCTCGGCAATCTCGCTTTGGACGCAGGCAAAATCGCCGGAACGGAGCGCGCCGATGTTTTGAACCATGTCGATCTCTGTCGCGCCCTCCGCCAAGGCTAAGCGAGCTTCGGCGATTTTGACTGGCGTGCGGTTGGCGCCTAGCGGGAAGCCAATCACGGTACACAGGCGGATGGAGGAGCGAGCCAAAGTGGTGCGCGCCAAACGAACCCAGTGAGGGTTGATGCAGACGGAACAGAAGCTGTTCTCAGCGGCTTCGCGGCAGAGGCGAACGATATCCTCGCCGGTTGCTTCCGGCTTGAGCAGCGTTTGGTCAATTAAATTGGCGATGGATTGCGTGCTCGCCAGATGCTCTTCTACAGTCACTGTCGGAGATCAAATACACGACGAAATTCGTGGGTTTTGTTTTGGCCCACGTGCGATCAGCATAACACGCGAAGGGCTTAGAGAAAGGGCGCGAGAGGGGCGCGGTGTTATTTGCGGTACCTTAAGATCCGAATCGCTTTTGGGGTGGTCCTGAATCGTTCATGGGTAAAGACTGGGCGATCAGGCGTTCTCTATCCGGGTGGGACTCCTCAGCATAGGCGACCACTCGCTCACATGGGTTGGTTCCGGATTGCCAATCTGAACTTGACTTGCGTATTCTCGAAGCTGTAAGCTAAGAATTCTTGGTATGGGACGCAAGGCGCAGAAGAACGATTCGTTACCCGGTTCACTGGACATGTTGATTCTGCGGACGCTGGCGCGCCGCGATCTCCATGGATACGGCATAGTCCAGTTCATTCAACAATCGTCCGACAATGAGCTCCTCGTCGAGGAGGGGTCGCTGTATCCCGCTCTCCAGCGGCTGGAGGTAAACGGCTGGATCGAGGGTGTCTGGGGCGTGACGTCGAACAATCGGCGGGCGAGGATCTACCGGATCACGGCGGCTGGCCGCAAACAGCTGGCGGTTGAAACTCGAAAGTACGCGAAACTCACGCTGGCGATCGCCCGTGTGATGGGAGCGGAGTGACGGACATGTTAATACGACGGCTGCGGTATTGGATGGAGAGCGCCAGGCGCAGTCAGGGGCTGCGTGAGGAAGTGGAACTCCACCTTGCGGAAAAAGCGGCGGAACTACAAGCAGACGGTATGACGGCAGAGCGCGCCCGGGCTGAAGCGCGCCGGCGATTTGGCAACGTCGGACTGAAGCACGAAGAGTCACGGGAGATTTGGATGACACGGTTTTGGTCGGAACTTGCGCAGGATGTCCGCTATGGCTGTCGCACTATGGCCGCCAACAAGGCATTCAGCGCCTTGGCGGTCTTGTTGTTGGCGCTCGGCATCGGGGCCAATACTGCGATCTACAGCTTGATGGAATCGATTCTGTTGCGCTCGCTGCCGGTGGCCGATCCCGAGTCGCTGGTGGTCTTGAATTGGCGGAGCCGGCCGCCCCAGAACGCCAACAAGCAATGGGTCCACGTCATGCACGGGGTACAGGGCGTGGCGTGGCCGGGTGATAAAGGCACCATGGTCAGCGGCATGTTCCCATACGGCGCGTTCGAGACGCTCCGCGAGGAGAATCCCGTTTTTTCCACGCTCTTTGGATATTTTAACGGATTAAAATGTACCCTGGCCATCCGCGGGCAGGCCACAACAGCCAGCAGGGAGTACGTCAGCGGCGAGTATTTTGGCGGCCTGGCAGTGTCGCCGGCTGCCGGACGTCTGATCGGCTCCGAAGACGATCGTCCAGGCGCAGCGTCAGTCGCAGTGATCAGTTTTGCCGAAAGCCAGAACCGCTTTGGGGGACCGCCGAATGCGATTGGACAGTCGATTCTTGTTGATAACATTCCCTTCACGGTGATAGGCGTCGCGCCGCCGGAATTCTTCGGAGTAGACCCTGAGGTGACGCCGGACCTCTACCTTCCGTTGCATACGAATCTGCTCGTGGACAGCGCCGGAGCGGCTCGCATGTATAGCGACGGAAACTTCTACTGGATTGAAATGATGGGCCGTCTTCGTCCGGGTGTCAGCATGGCCCAGGCGCAGGCAGCGCTGGCTCCTCGTTTCCATCAATGGGTTGCCGCCACGGCGAGCACCGACGGTGAGCGCGCCAAACTGCCTGCGCTGATGCTGAATCCCGGCGGCGAAGGTCTGGGTAGTCTGCGCCGCCAGTATTCGAAGCCTCTGTACGTACTCCTGGCGATGGTGGGGTTGATCCTGGCGGTCGTGTGCGCAAACATCGCCAATCTGCTGCTGGCAAGGGCCGCCGCGCGACGCCGCGAAATGGCTGTCCGGCTCAGCCTGGGAGCGGGACAGTTCCGCGTCGTGCGGCAGTTGCTGACCGAGAGTGTGCTGCTGGCGTCGCTCGGCGGAGCATTAGGCGTCTTGTTTGCGATCTGGGGCGTGCGATCGCTGACGTTGCTGCTCTCCCATGGGCAGGAGAACTTTACGCTGCACGCGGAATTGAACTGGAAGGTGCTGGCTGTGACGGCGGCGCTCTCAGTAGTTTGCGGCCTGTTATTTGGCCTCGTTCCGGCGATTCAGTCGACGCGTCCAGACGTCATGCCCGCGCTGAAGAATGGCCGCGGGGGCGGACCGCGCCACCGCGCGCAGCACGTTCTGGTGGTCGCCCAGATCGCGATCTCTTTTGTCATCCTGTTCGCCGCGGGTCTGTTTGTCCGGACACTCGACAAGCTGCACTCCGTGCAACTGGGATACGCCCGCGAGAACATCCTTCTGTTCTCTTTGAATGCGCGCCAAGCCGGGCATCGCGACCCGGAGATCGCCACTTTTTACGCGGATCTGCGCAAGCGCTTCGAATCGATCCCCGGAGTGAGCAGCGCGACGCTTTCGCAATCCTCGATCATCAACGCCGCCCGCACCGGACAGGCAATCAAGGGGCCAATGAAGATTGGTGCAATGAACCTTGATGGCGCGCGCGTCCTAGCCGCCGGACCGCGTTTCCTTACGACGATGCAGATTCCGATCCTGGCGGGGCGTGAGATTGACGACCGCGATCAACCGGGCTCCAGGCTGGTTGCAGTGATCAGCGAGCGGCTGGCGCGGACTTATTTCGAGAACGAGAATCCGGTGGGCCGGCGCATCACGCTCGTGGACGAGAGGCGCGATCTCGAAATCGTCGGCGTGTCGGCTAACCTGCGGTACGGTGGTCTGAAAAATGAAGAGGAGAGTGCAATGACCGTGTTCGTAGCGGTCAGCCAGTTTTCTTCCGACGGCGTGACCTACGCGCTGCGCACTGCAGGCGATCCGCTGAGATATGTCAAGAGTGTGCATGAGATCGTGCGGGAGGCAGATTCACGCATACCAGTCACCAAGGTGATCACGCAGGCAGGGGAAATCGATGGGACGATCAGCCGCGAACTCACGTTCGCGAAACTATGCACGGGCTTTGCGGTTCTCGCCCTCCTAACCGCGTGCGTGGGACTCTACGGGACGATGTCCTACAACGTCGCGCGGCAGGTCGGCGAGATTGGAATCCGTATGGCTCTGGGCGCNNCTCGCGATCAGCGTGCCTGCCGCGTTGATCGCGTCCCGGCTTGTCAAATCGTTTCTGTTCGAGACCCAGCCCAATGATCCGGGGGCCCTGGCGCTGGCTGGTGCGGTCCTCCTAAGCGCCACGATTCTCGCTGGCTATGCGCCGGCAAGGCGAGCGTCCCGGATTGATCCGCTGGCGGCTCTGCGGCACGAGTAAGACAGGGTCCTCCGTACGCAACGAAGGATGAAAATGTTTGCGCCGCACGCACGGATTCATAGTGGCGATCGCGGTTGTGGGCGCGGCGTCCTTTGCGCTTAAGCATAGAATTAATGGCGAAGGTGGACAGGATGAAGCGACGAAGTTTTCTTCCGTTAGCGGCTGGCGCGGTAGTGGCGTTTGGGGCGCAAGATTCGGCTAACCCGCCGGCAAAGCGCAAAGGACGCCTGAAGCAAGGTGTGACGGCGGGCGTGTTTCGCGGCAAGCAGATGTCAATGGATGATATGTGCCGTGAGGCGGCAAAGCTGGGCATCTATGGTTTTGATCTGGTGAAGCCGGAGCAGTGGCCCATTTTGAAGAAATATGGGCTGGTGCCAACGATGCTGCCGCCGCCGTTTGGCGGGACGATTCCAGATGGGATCAATCAGACGGAAAATCACGACCGTATTGAGAAAACGTTGCGGGAGGGAATTGACATTGCCGCAGCGGCGGGGTGTCCGAATGTGATCACTCTTTCCGGCAACCGGCGCGGTATGGCTGACGAAGTGGGCGCCGATAATTCTGTGGCCTTTCTAAACAAAGTGAAGGCGCAAGCGGAAGACAAAGGCGTGACGATTTGCCTGGAATTGCTAAACAGCAAAGTGAATCACAAAGATTACATGTGCGATCACACAACATGGGGGGTGGGTGTGATGAAGCGGGTGAATTCGCCGCGGGTAAAGCTTTTGTATGACATCTACCATATGCAGATTATGGAAGGCGATATAGTGCGCACGATTAAAGATAATTTCGAATATCTGGCGCATTTTCACACGGGCGGAAATCCGGGGCGGCATGAAATCGATCAAACGCAAGAGCTGAATTATCACGTGGTGGCGCAGGCGATTGCCGATTTGGGGTTTAGCGGCGTGATCTCACATGAATACACGCCGGTGGGAGACCCACTGACTTCGTTGGCCCAAGCGATTGAAATTTGCACTGTTTGAAGAGCGGAGCTTGGGCTTGCTGCAAGCATGCTATTCTGGCGCCAGCCACATGAATTTTATGCGCGCGCGTGGCGTTTGTGCAGTGATTTTTTCCGGCCTGGCGATCTTGGGCGCAATTTGCGCTTCCGTTCCGCTGCCCGATCAAGAGGCGCTGCCGAACGATGCCAGCAAGGTGGGCAAGCGAACCACGCGCAAGGAGCAGCAACCGGGAGTCTTTCGCGAATATCCGGCTTGGGAGTACAACAATTTCCCGATTCCTGACGACTATGCGGTGCCGGGCGAATGGGTTTTTGCCCGATTCATGTATCGCGCGGTGCCGGCGTGGGACGGAATCCGCCGCTACAATTGGACCATCGATTATCCGCGATCTGACCGTCACCTTTCGGCTGCTGTGCGCCGTCTTACTCGCATACAGGCGCGCTCGGCGGAAGAGCCGGTGGCCGCCGAAGATGGCGACGATATCTACAATTGGCCGTGGCTCTACGCCGTGGAGGTTGGACATTGGGACCTAACCGATTTGCAAGCGGCCAAGCTGCGCGACTTTTTGCTGCGGGGCGGATTTTTTATGTGTGATGATTTTCACGGCAGCCAGGAATGGGACACTTTTGTGGCGAGTATGAAGAAAGTATTTCCCGAACGCGCGATTGTGGACCTACCTGACAGCGATCCGATTTTTCATACAGTGTATGACCTGGATGACCGCTACCAAGTGCCGGGCATGCAAGTGACCGTCACACATAGGATTGCCGAAAAGGATGGCTTCATAGCGCGCTGGCGGGGGATTTACGACGATAAGCATCGGGTGATGGTGGCGATTTGCCACAACATGGATCTGGGCGATTCGTGGGAAAATGCCGACGATCCGCGTTATCCTGAGCAATATTCGGCGCTGGGATTCCGCATTGGGGTCGATTATCTCGTTTACTCCATGACACATTAGGAATTACTGGCGCACATGTTTGAGTTCTTCTTCAAATATCCACTCAGCGTTTTTTCGAAGGGGCAACTTGTGCTGTTAGGGTCGTGGCCGCGCTGGATTCTGGTGCTGGCGATCTTGGCGGCGGCCGGCGGATTAGCGGTGATTTTGCTGAGAGGGCGACAGCGGTTTACAAAAACGCTGCAAGGCTACCGCCGGGTGGTGCTGTGGGCGCTCGATTGGGCGCTATTGGCGCTTTTGTTGCTTTTGCTTTGGCAACCGGCGATATCGGTTACCGCGCTGAAACAAAATCAGAACATTATTGCGGTTGTGGTAGACGATAGCCGGAGCATGAGCTTGAAGGATACGGGCGAATCGCGGCAGCAGGAAGCTGTGCGGTTGTTAGAGAGTGGATTGCTGAAGGATTTGCAGAGCCACTATCAAGTGAGAATGTACCGGCTGGGCGCCACGGTCGATCGAATTGACGCGCTCTCGCAACTGTCGGCTCAGCAACCATCGACACAGATTGGGAAAGGTTTGCAACAACTCGCGAGCGAGGCGGACACTTTGCCGATAGGCGCCATTGTGTTGGCGAGTGACGGGGCAGACAATGCGGGCGGCATCGATCTGAAGACGATGACTGAACTGCAACGGCGCAGGTTGCCGGTGAATACGATTGGCTTTGGAAAGACGGAACTGGCCTCCGATGTGGAGCTAGATGGTTTCGATGTGTCGAACAAAGCGCTGGAGGGCTCGCGTTTAGAGGCGCAGGTGACCATACGGCAGAACGGCTTTGGCGGCAAACACACGCGCTTGAATTTGTCGGGCGGCGGCAAAGTGCTGGCGACGCGGGATATTGTTTTGAGCGGCACCGGCAAACAAGTAGAGTCGCTGGAATTTAATGCGGGTACGGGAGGCGTGAAGAGCCTGGAGGTTCGCATTGATCCGCTGGAGGGTGAGACGAACCTGGAAAATAACCGGCTCACGCGGGTACTGCTGGTTACCAGCGGTAAGCATCGTGTGCTTTATGTGGAGGGCGAGCCGCGCTGGGAGTATAAATTCATCCGGCGCGCGGTAGACGACGATCCGGCGATCAGTGTGGTTTCCATGCTGCGGACCACACAGAACAAAATTTACCGCCAAGGCATTGGTAACCCGGAGGAGCTAGGAGAAGGTTTTCCGAGCAAACCGGAAGATTTGTTCGAGTATGAGGGCATCATTTTAGGGAGCGTGGAAGAGGCGTTTTTTACGGCGGGTCAGTCGCAAGCCATTAAGGATTTTGTCGACAGACGCGGCGGAGGATTGCTGTTTTTAGCGGGCCGTTGGGCCTTGGCCGACGGCGGGTACAATGTTGCGCCATTTGCGGATTTGCTACCGGTGCAGTTACCGCAGCGGAAAGATACTTTTCAGCGCAATTTTGTGGCGGCCGAACTGACCGATGCGGGACGGCGGAGTTTGTTGTGCCGCATTGAGGACGATGGGGAGAAGAGTAACCGGCATTGGGAGATTTTGCCCTACCTGGCGAACTACCAGGATCCCGGAACTCCCAAACCGGGAGCCGTAGTGCTGGCGAACGTGGATGCGGGAGGAAAACGTCTGCCGCTTTTGGTGACGGAAAATTACGGGCGCGGGCGCAGCGGGGTGTTTGCTACTGCCGGAAGCTGGCGCTGGAGAATGCAACAGCCACTGGGAGATGTGAGTCAAGAGACCTTTTGGAGACAGTTGCTCCGCTGGGTGGTAGGAGCGACTCCGACGCGAGTGGTGGCGTCAACGCCGAACGCGAATTTAGAAGATGAGGGGCATCTTGAACTGCGGGCGGAAGTGAGAGATCAGCAATATCAGCCCGCGAGCGACGCACAAGTGGAGGCGAAGGTGATTGATCCGGATGGGTCGTCTCAGACAGTGGCGCTGCATCCCGAGCCGCTCACGGCGGGCGTTTATGCGGCGGACTGGCAGGCGCTGAAATCGGGATCGTACGTCGCCGAAGTGACGGCGCATCAAGCGGGCAAGGTTTTGGGAAAAGACGCGTTGACATTCCGGCGGGAAGATGGACAGGCGGAAAATTTTCATCGCGAACAGAACAAAGAGCTGTTGAGCAAGCTGGCGGAGCAGACAGGCGGCCGCTACTATGCGCCGGATGATGCGAAGGCGCTAACGCGGGAGATTTCGTTTTCCGAAGCGGGCATTACAGGGCGGGAGACGAAGGAGATTTGGGATATGCCGGCGATGTTTCTGCTTGTCTTAGGTTTGAAATCGGCGGAATGGCTGCTGCGGAGACGGTGGGGCGTGGTATGAGAATTTGTCTCCTATTACTGTGTGCGAGTGTGAGTTTGCCGGCGGCGAACTACTTTGTCACGGTGGCCGGGCTAGGAGGCGCGCCCGAATATGAGACGCAGTTTGCCAAATGGGCGCAGGAATTGGATCACGAACTGAACACTGGCCCGGAGGCGCACGTCATCACTTTGAGTGGACCTGCCGCTACAAAACAGCAAATTGAGCAGACGTTGAACAAAGTGGCGGCGGAAGCGAGTGCGACGGACACGTTTGCGCTGTTTCTGATTGGGCATGGAAGTTTTGACGGTGTGGATTACAAGGTTAATTTGCCGGGTCCTGATATGACGGGTGCGGAATTGGCGAAGGCACTGAATCGGATTCCCGCGCAGCGGCAATTGGTAGTGAATATGACGAGCTGCAGCGGCGCGTCGCTGGCGGTGCTGGCGAAGAGAGAGCGGGTTGTGATTTCGGCTACGAAATCCGGCACGGAGAAGAATGCTCCGGTGTTTGCGCGTTATTGGGTGGACGCACTGCACGATCCGAGCGCGGACACGGATAAGAACGGATCGATTTCCGCGTTGGAGGCGTTCCGTTATGCCGACCGGAAAACCGCGGCGTACTTTGAATCGGAGAAGTTGTTGGCTACCGAGCACGCGTTAATTACGGATACAGCGAGCGCAACGGGCGTCAGGGATCCGAAGCCGGAGAATGGTCAGGGATTGGTGGCCGCATCGTTTATCTTGATCCGGCAACGGGGCGAGAGCGCGAAAGCGCTGACTCCGGACAAGCAGCGCCTGGTGAGCAAGAAAGAGGATCTGGAAGCGAAGATCGA
The DNA here is from genome assembly GCA_003167495.1 of Bryobacterales bacterium. GTDB lineage: Bacteria > Acidobacteriota > Terriglobia > Bryobacterales > Bryobacteraceae > Bog-105. The sequence continues at coordinate 26,126 of PMSX01000142.1, forward strand.
CCGGCTGAAGTATGAGAAGGCGGCGATGGAAGAGAGCGAATATAAGCAACAATTGACGGCGCTCTTGTTGGAACTGGCGCGGACGCAGGCGGAGATTGACAAATGAAACGTCTGACGGCGCTGCTTCTTGTTGTGTTGCCCTGTGTGGCCGCAGTGCCGGGAGAGAACTGCAAGACGATGCGCCGGCATGGACAGATGAATGAGGCGCGGGCCTGTTTTACGGCGTTGCTGCGCAGCGGCGATGCGTTTGCGAGGGCGGAGGGGCTGTGGGGACTTGATCAGTTTGTTGAGGCAAACGACGAGTTTCGGGCGGCGGAGAAGCGCGCGCCGAACTCGGCCGAGCTGAAAACGGAATGGGGTTTGCTTTATCTGGAGCATTATCAGCCGGGCGATGCCGCGAAATTGTTCGCGGAGGCCATAGTGCTGGATGCTAACTTTGCTTCCGCATACTTAGGTGTGGCACGGGCCGCCGCACAGGGATACGACAGGCGCGCACCAGAGGCGGCCGAGCAGGCCTTGCAGCACGATCCGAACCTGTATCAGGCGCATGAACTGCTGGCGTATTTGGCGCTGGAAGATAGCGATCCAAAGAAGGCGACAGAGGAAGCGCAGAAGGCGCTGGCGCTTTCGAATGAGGCGCTAGACGGTATGGCGGTACTGGCATCTATCGATTGGCTGAACGGCAAAGAGTCAAGCGAATGGATGGCACGGATTTTAAAAATTAATCCGGCTTACGGCGAAGCATACGCCACGGGCGCGCATTTTTTTGAGATCAACCGGCGTTATGAAGAGGCCGTCCAGTATTTTCGCAAAGCGCTCGAACTGAATGGGTCACTGTGGGAGGCGCGGTCGGAATTGGGAGTCAACCTAATGCGTCGCGGCGCCGATGAAGAGGCGCGGCAACAACTGGAACGATGTTATAACGCACACTTTCGGAACGCCGAGACGACAAATTCACTGACGCTGCTGGACAGTCTTGTTAATTACGAGACATTCAAGACGCCAAACACGGAATTGCGGCTGAATAAGAAGGAAGCGGTTTTGCTGCGGCCATATGTAGAAGTAGAGATGCAACGGGATATTGCCGCATACGAAAAGAAGTACAAGATGAAGTTGCCCGGTCCGGTTCATTTGGAACTTTATCCCGACCACGACGACTTTATCGTTCGCACGCTTGGATTGCCGGGGCAGGGAGGTTTGCTGGGACTCACGTTCGGGATGATGGTGGTAATGGACAGTCCATCGGCGCGCGGGCCTGGAGATTTCAATTGGGCCAGCACGCTGCGGCACGAGTTCAGCCACGTATTTGTGCTGAGTGCGACGCATAACTTAGTGCCGCGCTGGTTCACAGAAGGATTAGCTGTGCACGAAGAAGCAGCGGCTTCGCCTGATTGGGGCGACCGGATGACGCCTGACATTGTGTCGGCGCTGGAAAAAAAGCAGCTGTTGCCGGTTTTGGAACTGGATAAGGGATTTGTGCGTCCAAAGTTTCCTACGCAGGTGATGATTTCTTATTTTGAAGCAGGAAGGATGTGCGACTTCATTAGCCAGAAATGGGGCGACGACGCGTTGCTGGGAATGATCCATTCGTACGCGGAGCGAAAAACTACCGAGGAAGCGATACAAGAAAATCTGCATGAGAGTCCCGCGGCGTTTGACAAAGAATTTATGGCGTGGATTGGACCGCAAACTGACAACACCGTGAAGCATTTTGCGGATTGGAAAAAAGGGATGAAAGCCCTGCACGAAAGCTTAGAAGCCGGAAAGCTGGACGATGTGATTCGCGATGGCCAGGCCATGCGGGGTTACTATCCGGACTACACGGGCGGCGAAAGCGCCTATGAAGCGCTGGCCGACGCGTACAAACGTAAAGGCAATCAAGCAGCGGCCATGGCTGAGTTGGAGAAGTACAGCAACGCGGGCGGCACATCGGTTGAGTCGCTCAAGAAACTGGCCGAATGGGAACAGGAGGCCGGAAATGCCAAAGAAGCTCGAACAACACTTGCGAAACTAAACTACATCTATCCCGAAGACGAGGAGACACATCGAAGACTAGGCAGTTTGCTGTTGGAAGCAGGTGATGCCGAGGGAGCGGTCAGAGAAGGGAAAGCGCTGTTAGCGCTAAAACCGGTTGACACCGCGGAATCACATTACGAATTGGCCAAGGCGCTCAAAGCGGCACGCCGGCTGAGCGAGGCGAAAGACCAAGTCGTGATGGCGCTGGAAGCAGCACCGGGGTATAAGCCCGCACAACAGTTACTTCTTCAATTGAGCCAATAAAATGTCAACCATTTCCACTGCAACGCCGGTCGATTCCGCTGAAGTGCGCGAACGCGTGAAACGCTTTCAGGACGCACAAAATTTAATTCGGAATGAAGTGCACAAGGTGATCGTCGGGCAGGACGAGGTCATTGAGAGTGTGCTCATTTCGCTGTTTGTGGGAGGGCACTGTTTGTTGACAGGTCTTCCGGGGACTGCCAAGACGCTGCTGGTCCGCACGCTGGCGCGGACGCTCGGGCTGCGCTTTAATCGCATTCAGTTCACGCCAGATCTGATGCCTTCCGACATTACGGGTACGGACATTATTGAGGAGAACACCACAACGGGGCACCGGTCTTGGACGTTTGTGCCGGGGCCGATTTTTTCGAACGTGTTGCTGGCGGACGAAATCAATCGCACGCCGCCGAAAACGCAATCGGCGCTGTTGGAGGCGATGCAGGAACTCTCTTGCACGGTACGCGGAAATCAGTACAGGATTGAAGCGCCGTTTTTTGTGCTGGCGACGCAAAACCCGATTGAGTTGGAAGGGACATATCCGCTGCCGGAGGCGCAGTTAGATCGCTTCTTGTTTAACGCGGTTTTGGATTACTTGACGGCGGAAGACGAAGTGAAGGTGATTGACCTGACCACCACAACGTCGATCGCGGAGGCGAACACGGTCACGACGGGCGAAGAAATTCTGGGTTTTCAGCAGTTGGTGCGTATGACGCCTGTAGCTGAATCAGTGGCGCGGTATGCGGTGGATTTAGTGCGCGCCACCAGGCCAAATCAAGGCGAGGCGCCCGATTTTGTGCAGCAATACGTGAATTTCGGGGCGAGCGTAAGAGCGGCGCAGTTCCTGGTGTTAGCGGGGAAGGCGAGAGCGCTGATGCACGGGCGGTTTCATGTGGCGTATGAAGATATTCGCGCGCTGGCCGCGCCGGTTCTGCGGCACCGTGTGCTGCTGAATTTTCATGCGGAGTCGGCTCGTTTGACTACGGACGATATCTTGCGCCGGCTGCTCGATTGGAAGCCAGCGCCACGCGGTTAAGACTGACGGAGCCTCAATACAAGTGCCAGCGGCCCAAGTCTCGAACAGATTTCTCGATCCCGCGGTGTTGGCTGGAATCTCCGGCCTCGATTTGATTGCGAAGACGGTGGTGGACGGATTTTTGGCTGGGCTGCACCGTTCGCCGGATTTTGGTTTCAGTCAAGAATTCGAGGAGTACCGTGCCTATTCGCCGGGCGACGATTTGCGGCATGTGGATTGGAACGTTTACGCGCGCACTGAGCGGGCGTATTTGAAGCGCTATCGGGGTGAGACGAACACATCGACAATTGTGCTGCTGGATGCCAGCGCGAGTATGGGGTTCGGCGGTGCGGTGAAGAAGTTCGAGTATGCGAAGTATCTGGCGTCATCGCTGGTGTATTTGGCGCATCTGCAGCGTGACAGCGCGGGACTCGTTATTTTTCACGACGACGTGTCGAACTTTGTACGGCCTTCGTCGCGGCAGGGGCAACTGATGCGGCTGCTGCATGGGATTGACGAAGCGGAACTCGGCAAGCGGACGAATTTTGAGAAGCCCTTTTTCGAACTCCAGCAATTTATGAAGCGGCGCGGGGTGACGGCGCTGATCTCCGATTTTTACGAGAAGCCGGAGGTTGTGGTGAAGACCGTGGAGCCGCTGCGTTTTCGCGGAAATGAATTGATTTTGTTTCATGTGCTGGATGCGCGCGAGCTCGAGCTGAAACTGGAGGATGGCGCACTGCTGGTGGATATGGAAACGGGCGAGGCGTTGGAATCGACGCCCGATTATGCCAAGAGCGAATACCGGCAGAAGATTCAAGCACACATTGAGGAGCTGCGAACGAAGGCGCAGGCGGCGGGCATAGATTACTTTTTGTTGCGAACAGACCGGCCGCTGGATCAAGCGTTGCGCGAATATCTGACAATCCGGCAAGGAAGAAAGTGAATGGGATTCCTTTCGCCTTGGTTCCTGGGTGGGCTGGTGGCAATCGGACTTCCTCTTTGGCTGCACTTGCTGCGGCAATTCAAGCGCACGCCGCAACCGTTTAGTTCGTTGATGTTTTTTGAGCGGCGCGTGCAGAGTTCCGTGCGTCACCGGCGGTTGCGATATCTGATGCTGTTGGCGCTGCGGCTGGCTTTGTTGGCGCTGCTGGCGCTGGCGTTTGCGAATCCTTTCCTGCTGCGGAGCACGGCCTCGCAAACGAGGCGGAAGCTGACGTTGATTGCAATTGACCGCTCATTCAGTATGCGCGATGGGGATCACATGGAGCGGGCGAAGGAAGAAGCGCGGCGGTTGGTTCGCGATTTGCCTGCGGGATTTGTGGCGCAAATCGCGGCGCTTGATTCGCATCTGGAAACGCTGACATCGTATGAAACGGGCCGTGGAAGTTTAAATGCGGCCATTGATGGGTTAACCGCGGGGGATCAAACCAGCTCTTATGGAGAGCTGGCGCGCGCGCTGAGATTGCTGGATAAATCGGCGAATATGCAGATTGAGGCGCACTTGATCAGCGATATGCAACAGACTTCGCTGCCGGTGAACGGATTCCGCGATTTGCAACTGGAACCGGGAACGGCGTTCGTTTTGCATCCGGTGGGGGAGCCGAAGAAGGAGAACTGGGCGGTTGAGAGTGTGACGGTTGCGCCGCAGATTTTCGATCCGAAAAAGAGCAGGCTGACGGCAACGATTGCGGGTTGGCAGACGGCGGCGGCGACACGCCAGGTGGCGCTGGTGCTCAATAACAGGGTGGTTGAGACAAAGAGCTTAGCAATTCCGGCGAACACGCGCGCGCAGGTTGAGTTTCTGGGTTTCGATGTGCCGTATGGCGCGAACCATGGAGAGGTTCGGATTGAGCCGCATGATTCGCTGCCACAAGATGATACGTATCTGTTTTCGGTGGAACGCGCCGATCCGCGCCGCGTTCTGTTTCTTTATGCGGGTGGTCGAAGCCGCGAAGGATTTTATTACAAAGCGGCAATGGAGTCTTCCACAAACTCCGGTTTGCTGGTGGATCAAGCGCAGTTGGAGCAGGCGTCAAACATCGATCTAACGAAGTTTGTATTTGTCGTGTTGAGCGATCCGGGCGAGTTGGAATCGGATGTTGCGCGGAAGCTACGGTCTTATGTCGAGAAAGGCGGCGGAGTGCTGATTGCGGCGGGGATCAATACAGCACGCTGCGGCGCGGTTCCGGTGACGGGCGCCAGAGTAAGTTGGGGCAATCTGGCGCAAGTGGTGGGCGACGTAGACGCGCAACACCCCGCCTTAGCGGAAGCGGGCCGATTCGAGAATGTGCAGTTTTTGAACGATGTACATGTTCAGCCGCATGCCGCGGCGAAAGTGATTGCCAAGTTCGCGGACGGATCGCCGCTGCTGACGGAAGAGCGGATTGGTGAGGGACGCGTGTTGACGTTTGCGGCGATGCTGGATAGTTCGAACAGCGATTTCCCGCTACACGCGTCGTACGTGCCTTTTGTTGTGCAATCGGGGCTGTATCTGGCGGGCGCAAGCGACATTCCTTCGAGCGTGGTGGTGGGTACTCCGGCAACGTTGCGCCATGCGAAAACAGAGACGACGGCGGCGGACGTGGTTGGGCCGACGGGCAAACACGAACTGGCGCTGGGCGATGCCAGCAAGGCGATGACGTTCGATTTGGCGCAAGCGGGATTCTACGAAGTACAGAGCGCCAGCGGACGCAGATCGCTGATGGCGGTGCATGCGGACCGGCGGGAATCCGATTTAACGACCATACCAGGTGAAACTCTCGATTTATGGCGCAATACTGGGAGTAGCGCTTCGGCGGACAAATCGGTCTCTGGTCAAAGTTCGACTACGGCTTGGAGCTTGTGGCGTTATGTGTTGACGTTGGTTCTGATTGCGGCGTGCGTGGAGAGTTTGTTTGCGAGTCGGTACTTAAAAGAAGAGAGGGAGGCGGCATGACGGCGATTGTACAACTGGACGATTACCTGCGGCGGGTGGAATCGCGGCTAAGGTTTCTGGCGGCATCGCGTGGCGCGGCGGTGACGGCGGGGGCCGCGCTGGCGTTGACTCTTTTGCTGGTGTGGATCAGCAATCAATACCGATTTGTGCAGGATGTGGTGTGGCCCTTGCGCGTGCTGCTGTTCGGCGCACTGGCGGTCGCCATCGCTTTCACGTTGGCACTTCCGCTGGCGAAGTTAAACCGGAGGTTTGTCACGAAACTTGCCGAGCAAAAGGAGCCGAGCTTCGGGGAACGTTTGCTCACGGTGACAGAGCGCCGCAATGACGCAAATCCTTTTATTGAACTGATTGCGGAAGATGCCATGGGCGTGGCGCAGAAGCACGGGCCAGAACAGTTTGCGCAGTCGCAAATCTTGTTTGGCGCGCTTGGTATCGCGGTGGTTGCAGTGGGCGTGTTGGCATGGCTGATTATGGCGGGGCCCGGCTATTGGGGGTATGGTGCTTCGTTGCTTTGGACTGGCAGCGGGAATCCCGGAAAGAAACCGCTGTATGACCTCACGGTGCAGCCGGGGAATAAGACGATTCGACGCAAGTCGGACCAACTGATTAGCGCGCATCTGCTGGGTTTCAATGCGCATCAGGTGACGTTGCATGCCCGGTATGGCGATGCTACGAAGTGGGATGCCACCGCCATGCAGCCGGGAACGGATGGCAATGCCTATCAATTCAAGTTTGTGGGATTGTCCGATCCGGTTGAATATTACGTTCAGGCCGACAACACTGAATCGAAGCATTTCAAGATTGCCGTGCGCGATTTGCCCGGAGTCAAACGGGTGAAAGTGGCGCTGCATTATCCGGCGGAGTTGCGTTTGAAGGATGCGGTGCAAGATCCGGGCGGCGATATTCGCGCGGTGGAGGGCACACAGGCGGACATTTCGGTGTTGACGGATAAGCCGCTCGAGCGCGGTGTGATTTTGATGGAAGACGGTTCGAAGCTCGAGCTGACGAAAGGCGAAGGGAACTGGCTCAACGCGAAGATGGCGATTCACAAGGATGGGTCTTATCACGTTGCGGCGCTCGACAATGGCGAGGCTATTCGGATTAGCGACGATTATTTCATTGAATCGGGCAAGGACGAGCCACCCTCGGTACGGATTGTGAATCCGGGCAAAGATCCAAAGGTATCGCCGATTGAAGAAGTGCCGGTGACGATTGAGGCAAGCGACGATTTCGGCGTGGAAGCGCTTGAGTTGCATTATTCGGTGAATGGCGGCCCCGAGCAGGTGACGCCCTTGTTGAAGACGAAGGGTGTGAAGGAAGCGAGCGGGACGAAGTTGTTGACACTGGAAGAGTTTAAGTTAGTTCCGGGCGATTTGGTTTCGCTTTATGCGACGGCGAAGGATGCGACGCACACGACGCGCAGTGAGATTGTCTTTGCGGAAGCAGAACCGTTCGATTTCAAGTTCAGCCAGTCGCAGCAGAGTGGTGGCGGCGGTGGTGGGATGGGCGGCGAGGAGAGCGATATTTCTGAGCGGCAAAAGCAAATCATCGCAGCCACGTGGAACCAAGAGCGGGATCCAGGAAAGAATCGCGCCGCACAACAGGAGAATGCCAAGTTTCTGTCGGATACGGAAGCCAAACTGGCCGAACAGGCGCAAACACTATCGGATAGGATGGCGAGCCGCGAGATGGGCGGCGCCGGATCGTCTTTTGCGAATTTCTCAAAGTTGATGACGCAGGCGTCCAGCCAGATGGGCGAGGCGGTGAATGAATTGAAGCCGGGGAAATGGCATGAGGCATTGCCGATTGAGCAAAAGGCTTTGCAATCGCTGTCGCGGGCGCTGGCGTTGTTTCGCGATATTCAGGTGGCATTTGGCCAGCGCGGTGGAGGAGGCGGCGGTGGCGGGGCGCAGCGTGATTTGGCGCGGATGTTCGATCTGGAATTGGATACCAGCAAGAACCAATATGAGACAGGGCAGCAGAATGCGGAGCAAAAGCAAAAAGATCAACAGAAGGCCGTGGATGAAGCTCTTGAAAAGTTGAAGGAGCTTGCCAAGCGGCAGCAGGAATTAGCGGCGCAGCGTCCGCAACAACAGGCATTTGAGCAGAGATGGCAAGAAGAGCAGCTGCGGCGCGAGGCCGAAGAGCTGCGGCGCCAGATGCAGGAGATGGCGCAGAACCAGCAATCACAGAACCAGCAATCACAATCGGGGCAACAGCAATCGGGACAACAGCAGCAGGGCGGCCAGCAGCAAGGTGGGCAACAATCGTCATCGAGTGGGGGGCAATCTTCGTCTTCCGGCCAATCGTCTGCAAGCCGGCAACAGCAGCAAAATCAGGCAAACCAGCAACGCCAGATGAATGAAGCGTTGCGCAAATCTATGGAAGCGCTGCGGCGGTCGGAAGATGAAATGCGGAAAGCCGTGAGCGATCAAGATCCGGCGGCGCAAAGGCGCGCGGCGGAAAATCTTGCAGAAGCACAAAGCCTACTGAACAAGGGGATGCAACAGCAAGCCGATAATTCGGTGGCAGGGCTTTCGCAGAAGGCGCAAGAAATGGCGAACACGCAGCGGGACATTGCGAGCTCTTTGACGCGCATGTACGGCGAGCTATCTGGTTCCGCCATTTACCGCCGGTTGCGTCCCGGTCAGCCGGAGCAAGGGCCGGAAGATTTGCCGGAGATGAGAGATCCAGCTGTGCCGCGTTATTACACATATGACCGGCGTCCGTGGGATCGTGATATGCCTGTGGCGCACAATCCGTCCGAGCAGGAGCGGACGATAGCGGACGAGAAGGAGCGATTGGCCAAAGAGATTCAAGACTTGCAGCGAGGGATGCAGCAAGAGGAGCGGGCGCTGGCGTCGGCGCAGCCCGGGGCTTCGGCAAAAATGCGCAAGGCGCTTTCGGAAGCGGAGCAAAAAGAGCTGGCCATGCGTATGCAGAAAACCGCTGAATGGCTGAAGCAGGGATATGGCGACAGGAATTTGAACGTTGAGACGAAGATGGCTGAGGGATTAGAAGACCTGAGCCGGGATTTGCAAGATGTTCAGAAGACCGTTCAGGCGGGCGAGGCGAACGGCAAGACGGGACAAGAAGACAAGAGCGCGGAGGCTTTATCGGAAGTGCGCAACTTGCGCCAGATGTTGGAACGGGCGCAGAATGACGGTGCGCAACAGCACGGGCAGAGACAGAACTACCAGCAACAGAATCTCTCGCGCGATGGGCAGGGACAAGGGCAGCAGCAAGGCGGCGAGCAACAGGGCGGACAGCAGCAAGGCAGCCAGAATGCAAGCAATCAATACGGTCCGAACGGCGGACCCAGTTCGGTGATGGACGGGCAAGACTGGCAAGGCGCGATCAGCGATTTGAATTCGTTGCGCGGCAGAATTGATCCGCACGATCGAGAGTTGCGCGGCTATGTGGACGATACGCTCGGGTATCTCCGGTTGCTTCATGCCGATCCGAACGTTTTGCAAACGACGATTGGACAGGATGCGGTGAGCAGGCTGGAGCGGCTGGAAGTGGAATTGGCGCGGCGGACGGGCGATTTGCAACAATTGGACGGAGCGAGGCTGCGTGCACCGGAGGATTCGCCGGAAAAATACCGTGATGCGGTGGCGGAGTATTTCAGGAAACTGAGCCAGGCAAAGCACTAACTTACTTGAAATGATTCTGCCGCATGAACTCGGCGAGGTCCTCATACTGATCTGTGGCGATGAAGTTGACGCCGGCATTGAGCGCGGCGCGCCAGCGTTTTTCGACGGCGGCGCGTGAGCGGAAGTTGTAGGCCTCGCCCCAACCGGAGTCATGTCCTGGCTCAAAACCATCGAGCGTGTAGAAGCGAATCCAGAAGCCTTCGCGATGAGCGTGATCTACGAGCGCATGAAGGCGGGCGTCGGCTTCAGGGGTCCATTCGCCCGCTTTGGGCTGACCGCCTTCTTCGACTTCATACCAAGAATTGTTCCACCAGCGGCGGTAGTTGGTGGGCTTTTCGGATAACAACTGAGACGGCGGGAGAGTGACGAGGGCGTGATTGCGCGCGGCGGCGTCTTTCTCGGTGATTCGGATGGAATGAGCGGAGCCGAATACGCGCAGCAGTTCGCCGGGCTTGACTTCGTTGAAGAAGACTTGCTCCTGTTCGTCGGAATCTTCAGTGATGACTAACAGAGGACGGCGCTTGAGCGGCATGAGTTTGTGAGGATCGGCCGTTTTCGGCGCAGTGGTGATCCAATCCCGATATTGACCCAGCACATTCCAGACTGCATGCAGCAGCGCGGGTTGGGTGTCTTTGAAATCGAAATGGAGGATGATGACAGGCCATGTTTCGGGCTTGTTCTCTTTGAGCGCCGCTTCGACGATAGGGCGCACGCGCGCGAAGAAGTAATCGGTGAGCAGGGGCTCGGAACCATTGGTTTTTGGTGTGTGGGACACGACGACGCGGCCTTGGTACCAGGCGATATCTTGTTCAATGGCTACGGGCGTTCCGGTGCTGAGCGCGCGGTCGATGCGGTCGGCCCATTGCTTTTCGTAGGGGTAACAATTGTGCGCGTCGAGGATGGGTTTGTTGGCGAGCATGCCATCGAACTGCGCGGCCAATGGCGAGGCGAGGATACTTGCGAAGAGAGCGGCGGTTCTGAAGTTTGCCAACATAGTGTTATTGAAACATGGCGGTTTCTATAAAAGATATTGCGCGTTTGGCTGGGGTTTCGCACTCGACCGTGTCGCGCGCATTGAATCGCAGCCCATTGATACCATCGGAAACCGCGGAACGGATTCAGCGGATTGCGAAGGAACAAGGATATACGGCCAGCGCGGTGGCGCGGAGTTTGGTAACGCGCAGAACGGAAGCCATTGGCGTGGTGGTTACGTCTATTGCCGATCCGTTCAATGGCGAAGTGGTGGCGGGCATTGAGGAAGCAGCGAACAGCGAAGGTTATTCGGTGATTCTGGCGACTTCGCAGGGTGATCCGCAGCGCGAAATGACGGTGGTGCGAAGCTTCAGGGAACGGAGGGTAGACGGGATTTTGGTGGCTTCTTCGCGGCTAGGGGCGCAATACCAGGCTTTGTTCGATGAGTTGGAAGCGCCGATTGTTTTGTTGAACAACCAGCACCCGAGCGAGTTGGCGCATTCGGTGAGTATCGACAATATGGATGGCGGTTATCAGGCGGCGACGCACTTGATTGCGTTGGGGCATAAGGATATTGCCTATATTGGCGACGAATCTGGTTTGCAATCGGATGAAGAACGGCTTGGCGGATTTAGGGCGGCGATGAAAAATGCGCGACTGAAGATTCGCAAAGATCTGGTGGCGCGCGGCGACGGCAAGCAGGCTAGCGGCCGGGAGCGCGCGGCGGAATTACTAGCTATGGCGCGACGGCCGACCGCGATTTTTTGCTACAACGACATGACCGCGCTAGGAGTGATTGAAGAAATTCACGCGAGAGGCTGGGAGGCGGGGCGGGAGGTTTCGGTGGTGGGATTCGACGACTTATTCTTTACGGCGTCACTTCAGCCACCACTCACTACATTCCGCCAGCCGAAGAGGGAACTTGGCAGGCGGGCGATGGAACTGCTGATTGCGATCTTGCGCAGTCAGGAAGCCGAACGGAAAGTAGTGGTGCGCGGCCAATTGATTGTAAGAGGATCGACCGGCAAACCTTACCAGGCGATCGTAGCGGGGAAGAACTTAGCGGCAAGATCCTGATAGTAGGGCATGATCTCCGCCACGTTGGGTTTCGTCAAGCCCTTGGAATAGAGATCGTAGGGATTGAATTTGTGCACCCATTGGAACATTTTTTCGTCGTGGTTGTTCATGAGATGTTTATATGCGCCGCCGCGATGGGCCGGATAGAACGAGTGATAGCGCAGCATGTAGTGAGCCTCTTCCGGCAAGTATTTGCGAGTGACCAGGTAGATGTATTCGTCGTGGCCCCAGGAGAGATGAACCTTATCGAGACCACAGTTGCGTTCGTAGATGCCGCACTCAGTTTGATATTCGGGGACTTTGCTATCGGGGTTGGCGGCGAAGAACTCCGGAAACACGATTTGGTCTGAATAGGCGCAACCGACAGGGAAAGTATCACCTACCACAGCCCATTGCGGTTCGCCGTAGAGGCAAAGCACTTTGCCAAGGTCGTGCATGAATCCGGTGAGAACCATCCAATCGGGATTGCCGTCTTTGCGGATGGCTTCGGAGGTTTGGAAGAGATGTTGGATCTGCGTGAGGTCGGTATCGGGATCGCTGTCGTCGACGAGTGTGTTGAGATAGTCGGCTTGATCCCAGATGCTCTTCTCGCCTTTCTGGAGCCCGCCGTATTGCGCTTTTTTCTGCAAGACGAAATCGAGGGTTTGGTGAAGGTGGTTGAGGCGGTAGAATTCGGTGACGCCGGGATTGGCGTCGGGTTTGTAGTTGCGGAATTCCTGTTCTGATTTGCCTTGTTGGTAGCGAGTGGCGACGAAATCATCCCATTCGTCGAGTTCTTTCATGGGGGCGGTTTCGGTAAGGGTTTGCATAGGGGTAAGGGCTCGTTACTATTATGCACACGTGTGCAGGAGGATTGCAAGGGGGATTTTTCCGGGATTGCGCGTTTGCTTGGGCGGCTTTTTTCATAATGGGATTCGGGGAATCTGCGGTGTTGGCTGGACGCTTCGAGTGCTGCTACGACATGCGCGTCTTAGCGAGGTGGCCGAATGTTACTGACGCGGTAGGACGACCGTATTTCCCACAACTCGGTCGGCAGGATAGAAATAAACCTGGCTATTGGCACATCCACGTGAGCCATATTAACGCTGAAGAATGCGATTAGTACCGATAACGGGCCAAGGTCCGACGATCCGTTGCGAACTAGAGTCGGCAAGCCCTGGACTGAACGTGGCCTCGACTGAGGTCGGCGACAGAAGGAAGCTAGCGCGTTCTACGGACAAGTGGCGGCCAAAGAATCGGCGGATGGTAGCCGACTCTCGGGAGAAATCCTCGTGAACGGCCACCTTTCTCCGAGTGGCGGACTTATCCGGCCAATCTCTGCC
>PMSX01000157.1 GCA_003167495.1 Bryobacterales bacterium
GTTGGGCTTCGGAGATAGACATAATAAAATCCTTTGGAGGTGAGTCGGTGAGAAGTGGATAACACCTGCTGCTCGGTGTTCAGGATGACAGGAGGGGCGGGTGGACGGGATGAGTTACGCGGGGAGGGAATTCGAGTAAGTGTTGTGGGATGAATGGGATAGAGAGAAATGGAATTATTTTCTGCGTTTGTGATCGTGTTTTGGTGATAGAGCGAAAATGCGTGCCGCTTCTTCCCAGTCGCGGTTCGGCTAGCGGTTTTCGTGTGAATAGAGGGCGAGTTAGTGGGGAGCAGGGAGATTTGGACAGGTAAGTCGATAAGTCTGATTAGGTAGCCAGCGCGACCATTCAGCGTGAGAGAAGTTGCTGGTAAGGCGGGCGCAAGCTTCGTCGCGCAAATCACTGGAACGCCAAGTCCACAAGGCGGCGGAACGCTCGTCGATTCTGGTGAGCAGATAGCGGCCGTTGGAACTGAATGCAGCGACGGTGGTAGCGGGAAACTCGGCCAAAGGCGCGCCGTTACGGGCATCTCTGACCGTTAGATGGGTGTCGGTCACGGTGGCGAAAGAAGCCGAGGAAGGATCGGGCACTATCAGGCTGATTGCGCCATTGCTTAATAGGTTGAACATCCGCTTGCCGGAAGGTATCGCCCAAGCTTGCAGATTTTCACCTTCGGCCGTAAAGAGCATTGAGCCGGCTGGATTCAGCGCGACCATCCCCAGTTCAGCAGGTAAGGTTATGCGCGCAATGCTGGCCTTACGCGCCACACTCCAAATATCAATCCGGAATTGGTTCGGCGGTTGGCTGGTATCAAAAGCGAGGAGTCTGCCCTGGGCGGCCGTGCGCAGCAATTCTGTCGAAGGGCCATTCAGCGAAGTAATCTTGAGCAGTCCAGGCAAGCTATAAAGCTCGGTGACTTGGTCCGGTTGAACGGCAAATACGCTGCCGGATGGATCTATTCGCAGGTCTCCGTGCAGATCGGGTACGGGCAAACGATCTGCCGAAGCCTGGTCAATGTCAACCAAAACGAGATCAGAGTCCCACTGACCAATGACGCGCTTCGGATCGAGAAAGAAAAGCTTGTCAGGGGTAAGGCCAGGGACTTCGATGTCGCGCACAACTTTGCCGGCGGTGTCGGCAATTCTCACGATACTGCTGTGCCGCGCCGACTGAGCGCCGATGGCCAAGTGGTGGTTATCGGGACTGAAAGCGACGGATCGCACGTCGTCGGGTAAATGGAACACAACCGGGTTACGAGTGCCCCGCATATCAGAGATCGACATAGAACCGTCCATGCCACCAGCGGCAATGCGGCTTCCGTCTGCGCTGAACACGACAACTTCCGCTCCGCCGGCATGGGAGGAGCGCTCAAGCTCCCGGCCCGAAGGAATTTCCCAGACGCGCGAGGTGCCATCGTAGGAGCCTGTGCTGAGCCTGGTTCCATCGGTGTTGAAGGCGACGGCCGCAACCCGGGAGTCATGCTGGAGTTGCAAAATCTGACGACCCGTCTCGACGTTCCAAATGCGGGCCAAGTTGTCGCCCTTTGATACATACGCCAGAAACTTGCCATCTGGACTGATGGCGGCATCAATGATCCACTGCAGCGTGGCAAGTGTTTCGACAGACTCCGAGTGTGTGGCTTTCAGCAATTGCGCGCCGGTGGTTAGATCCCAGACAAAGGCAAAACTCCCCATAGCGGTGGCAAGGCGCTTGCCGTCACTGCTGAATGCCAGGTTCAGCGCGGCGTCGCCGCCCCCAAACAACTTACGCAAGAGCTTGCGATGCACGGGATCAAAAAGATAGACGGGGCCTTCGGAAGAGAGCGCCGCGATCAGCGTGCCATCGGGACTGAAGGAAGCGGAAGCAATTTTACCGGGACACTTGAAGTCTGCAAGCATTGCGCTGCGGGCAAGATCGAAAACCCTCAGGTGGCCGTCGTCAGTGGCTGTGAACAGTTGATTGGCTTTAGGATGGAATGCGACTTGGGAAACGGGGGAACCGTGGAAGATGCGCAACACTTCGCGTCCTTCGGCACGAGTCCACACATGGACAAAGCCATCGCGGACGCCAGAGGCAACCAGTGATCCGGTTGCATCAAAGGCGACTGTCACGGCATTTTCGGCGTTATCGCCAGCAAGCGAATCGTCTTGCGGTTTGGGTTCAAGATCAAGATGGGCGGCCGGCTCTTCGTCGGGAGAGATGTAGCCAATTACCTTGTTAGCGGCCACATCAATGAGCTGCGTAGAACCGTTATCTCGTACGGCCGCCAGGAAGTCTCCGTCGGGAGAAAATGCCATGTCGCGTATGCGCTGCTCTGGATCCGCGCTTTCTGCTTTGTAAAACTGGGCGCTTGCCGGTAACAGGGAAACCGCTGTCCGCAAAGCTTGATTTCCTTCGGGTGAAGGGTAAACGCGATTAGATTCGATAGCCAGAAGGGCAGCCTCGCGAGTCTGATCCGGATGATCGGCAAGTACTTGCGTGGAGTTAGAAGCGAGTCTGGCAGCAAGACGTTGGGTGGTCTCCTCTGTCTTTGTGCGGGTTTGCCACCAGGCGAACAGGCCGATAAGCAGAATGGCGACCAGGCCGGAGGCGGCGAGCATGCGAGTTTGCCGCTGGGCGCGAATATCCGCACCATCGAGTTCGTCTTTGGGCCGGTTGAGAATTGTCGAGGCGAGTTGCAGTACGGCCTCGTGAAAGCGCGGCTCACGCATGCGAAAACGTGGGTTGGGTGCTTCGCGTGTCCACGAAAGATCGAGGAAGAGCGGCTCTTCTGAAAACGAAGCAAGCAGGCCGGCCGGCAGAGCGGTGGTCTGTTCTTTGTTAAAGGAGCCCGCAGTACGATCCCAGCTGAGGGTTCCGCCGGTGAGAAGAAGCAGTAGGTGCGATGTGCCGTTCCGGGTGATCCAATGGTCGGCCTCTTTAGCGACCCATGGGGAGTTGGCTGATTCAGGCGAAGCAAACAGAATCAGGAATTGCGATTGATCGAGCGCGTCGCGAATGCTCGACCAAAGAGCCGGGTTTACCGCTAGATTCGTTTGATCTCTAAAGATATGTAAGCCCCGCAACTTGTACCACGGTTTGGCAAACCTGTGTAAGGCCGATTGCAGGGCGGCGGCCAGCGCACTATCGGCGGCGTGGCTGTACGAAATGAATGCGTTGTAGGCCATCGTTATTGACGAGGTCTGCGCCGTGAGATGTTCGCGGCCGATGCTCCGGCAGACCGAGTGTCCAGGGTATCACTGTTTTGGGCGTTAAGCGGTTCAAAAGAGAGATGTGAATCTGGGGTTGTCTACGACGAGAAACGCAAAGAGGAGCGGGACGTAAATGACAGACGCGAGAAGCAGCCTGCGAGCTCGTGGCCGATCGTGTTGGCGCGACATTTGCACACCGAAATATAAGAAGGCGAGGTTGAGCATGATGGCGGCAGCGAAGTAGACTTTCCCTGCCATGTGCAGAAATGCGGGTGCCAGCGTGGCAGGAATCAGCAAGAGGAGAGCGGTCATGATTTCCACGTTTAGCGCGCTCCCACGGGGTTTCACGACGGCAAGCATTTTGATTCCCACCTTTTCGTATTCTTCGCGATAAAGCCAGGCGATGGCGTGGAAATGCGGGAACTGCCAGAGGAAGAGAATGGCGAACAAAACCCATGCTTGAACAGTTAAATGGCCGCTTGCGGCGGCGTAGCCAATGAGCGGCGGCATCGCGCCCGGGAAAGCCCCGATGGTTGTGCAGATTGGATCTTTTCGCTTTAAGGGCGTATATGCGAACAAATAGCCGACGGAGGTTAGGAGGGCGAGTCCGGCGGCGAGAATATTGACGAAGGCTAGGAGTTCTAGAAAACCTATAACGGACACGGCGACACCGAACGTGAGCGCTTGGCCAGGAGTGATTGTCCCGGCGGGAATTGGCCGCATTTTGGTGCGGTTCATTAGAGCATCCAGATCACGCTCGTACCACTGATTGAGTGTTGCCGATCCGGCTGCCATCAAGGCTGTGCCGAGCAGGGCGTTGAAAAATGTTATCAAGTTGAAGTGTTGCCCAACGCCGTAGCTGTAGCCGACTGAGGTCGAAATGACGATGAGAAGGGCAATTCTCGGTTTGATGAGCTCGTAATACTGATGAAGAGCTTGCGTTAGGGCTTCAACGTCAACGTAGGCGTCCAGCCACGTTGCTACAGCGCTTTGTTCCCGACCTTCTGAATGGTTCACCCGATATAGTCCTACCTAAGATGGTATCTTGCGAGGCATTGGGGAACCGGTGTCATAAAACGGGCGCGCTTTGGATTCTTGGCCGATGTCGACTCCGGCGGGGCATGGGCCATGCCGATAAATTGCCGTTATGATGCCGTTATTATACCGATAAGTTGCTGTCAACCAATCGCCAGAGCCAAAGACAGGGCAGTCCTTAGAGAACTGTCCGTAAGCGGCGAACAGAGGCCGCGCTCGTGTCGTCGGGTACCGAGCAACCTGGTGTCAGCAGAAATTTTTTGCCGGCCTGCTGCCTTGCTGTTTTGGCTTGCTGATGAAGATTCGTCAAGGCTAAGTTTTGGGAAGTTGACCTCATCAATTCCGCCGAGAATCAGGCCAGAATTCTGCAAACGAACTTCTGAGATGGGTACATTCGTGCCGGCTACGGAATAGTTGATGCCGGTAGCTGCCCAGCCGCTGGTGAAGCGTTGCCAGTAGACGTGATTGCCGTGGAGATGCAACACGTTCAAGGGAGCCGAACTCACCGAAGACAGGATCAGCTTGTCGAAAGGCTCGCTAAATTTTCCGTAATCTTCTTCGCTCAGGATTTCCGGAAGCGCGTTTTGAATCGCCAGAAAGATGCCGCGGGCCCCGGCGTTGATAGCTGATCGAGCATGATTGATTTGCGAGCGCGTAATGATTTCCAAGGCATCAATGAGTTTTTGGGGTTCGTTTGTCTTCAGGTCGAGCAGCTCTTCGCGCGATGAGAGCTTTTCCGCTACGCTCCATGAGTTGAAAATTGTTTCAACGAAATAGTTATCGCTGCCGATGCCATCACGAATTAGTTCAAGCGCACGCAGCTGCGCCGGAAACGGATTAGCATCCACTTGCAAACGTGCGAGACCCCCGGCACCGCTCGGATACGGAAAATCGCTCATCACTTTCACAAGGTCAGTGCCTGTTTGCTGATGGAACTCGATGGTGGCCTTCGCGAAAACCTCCGGCGGTTGGCTTTCTAGATGAAATGATGCCAACCGGAGAAAGGTGGGCGATCGACGTCTTTGCCCTCCAGGGCGCGCTCAACCCGCTTTTTGCTATCGAGCCCGATTCCCGCATATGCGGCGGCTGAAAGTGCTAGAACCAAGTCGCGTCTAGTTAATTGCATGACTCCGATCCTTCTGTAGCCAGCCGAAGAAGGCCACCTTTGTTATTCTAGATTTCATAGATAGACAATAGGGTGATTAGAACGATTTGTCTTCGAGCGAATTTGTCAAGGGGAATCGTTACCAGCCCTGCCTCCGGCCCAGCGGCTGACCGTCCTGGACGGGATGGTTGGGGGGAGACAGAAACTCGCGGGGCTCCGGAAAATACGTTGCCGCTTCTTCGCAGTCGCGGCTTCCATGAGAAGGCCACCCTCTGTCAACAAAAATCTTTCACTCACGCGTCCTTTTTAGGGATCGCGCAAGGGGGCTTGCCCTCTTGCGGGGGGAGCCGCCGTTTTTGCGGCGTGGGGGGAACCCGCCCACATTTTCCGGGGAATAACTTCGGAGATGGCACGCAAACACCCTTAACCTTCCGGAAATCTGGTTATTCGCCGTGAACACATTGCTCGTCGGCGTATTGGCCGCCAACCCGATCCCCGAACTACCGTTCACCCACATATTCCCAAAGGCATCATAGCCGAAACTCCGCGAACATGCTCCAGTATCTGTGGCCCACGCCAATCGGTTCACCGGGTCATAACCATATGTCCGAGTCTATGACCGCGAGCTAAAGATTTTGTCCTCAACCAGTTGGCCCGCCCGCAAATCGCACCTGTTGGCTCTCAATCCGTCGAACCGCTAAGCTAGGAGAATCTAGATTGCCGCAGCTGACCTTCAAATGAAAACGAAACGCTTGCTATTAACCGGGGCGCTCGCCTTGTGGCCCGCCCTGCTTTCTGCGCAGTTGCTGGACCCAGCTCTGTTGGCGAAGCCTGCGACCGACGCTTGGCCTACCTACAATGGCGATTATTCAGGTCGCCGTTTCAGCACCCTCACTCAGATCAACCAGAAGAACGTCAAGCACCTTAGTCTCAGTTGGATTCTTCGTGTGCAAGTAGGCGCTACGCCGGGCTCCATCATTGGCGGTGAGGAACCCAAGCCCGCTGAGGGCGCGCTGACTGATCCGGGCATTTCCACTATCAAGGCCACGCCGCTCATGCTTAATGGCGTTCTGTATTTTTCAACTCCCGACAACGTATGGGCGGTCGACGCGCGTTCAGGCATTGTGATATGGCATTACTATTGGAAAACCAAGGGTGGCATCCACATCGGCAACCGCGGCGTGGGCATTTATGGGAATTGGCTGTTTTTTGAAACTCCGGATAACTACCTTGTTTCGCTCGACGCCCGCACTGGCAAAGAGCGCTGGCACAAGGTGATTGCCGATGTGAAGCAGGAGTACTTCTCGACGCCTGCACCCATCATCGTAGGCAATCACGTCCTTGTCGGCATCGGCGGCGACTCGCTGGATGTGCCCGGTTTCTTGCGAGCCTACGATCCTGAGAATGGTGAGATTCAATGGCAATGGTGGAGCGAGCCGCTCAAGAAAAGCGACGCCGGTGGCGAGACATGGCCCGACGAATACTCCATGCGTCATGGCGGCGGCATGACCTGGGTGCCGGGAACTTACGACCCCGACTTGCACCTCTACTATCTTGGAACCGGCAACCCGAACCCCGTCTTAACGGGAAAGAGTCGCCTGGGTGACAACCTCTACACGTGCACCATCGTTGCGTTGAATGTCGATACCGGCAAACTGGTTTGGCATTTCCAACCCTCCCCCCACGACACCCACGACTGGGATGCCGCTCAAACACCGGTATTGATTGACGGCGAAATCGAGGGCAAACCACGCAAGCTTCTGGCCCAGGCTAATCGCAACGGCTATTTCTTTCTGCTCGACCGCACCAACGGTAAGAGCATCGTCACAGCACCAATGATTGAGACCATGAATTGGTCGAAGGGCCTTTCGGCCGCGGGACAACCGATTCCCGATCCCGCGAAAGAGGCTACGATTGAGGGAGCATTGGTTTCGCCGAACACCAGCGGCGCCACCAACTGGCCGCCACCTAGCTTTGATCCGGAGACTGGTTTGTTTTACGTCGGCACTGCGGCGACTTTCAGTATGTTCTATCTCACAGACACTGATCCGCACCCGGAAGGATGGGGGGCGGCGGAACGCGATGCCGGCTTTATGGGTGCATACTTAAACGCCATCGACTACAAAACCGGCAAGATTGTGTGGAAGCACAAGTATCTTTTTGGTGGGGGTGCGGTGGGCATGCTCACTACCGCGGGCAAACTACTTTTCACCGGCGACAGTGGCCGCAATTTGATCGCGTTCGATCCCACGAACGGCGATATTTTGTGGCACGCAGGTTTGGCTGACGGCCTTAGCAATGGGCCAATCACCTACCTGCTCGACGGACAGCAGTATGTGATTGCCGGTGCCGGTGACTCACTTTACGCATTTTCCTTGCAAGACTAGCCCAAGCCTTAGTGGGTCATCGCGTAAACAATATTGTTTATGCCAATACGGATGCCAAGCGCCGAATACTTCTCTGGATAGTCCGGCGAATCCGCCCACTCCCACGAGTCACCTATGTCGGAATTGAATGAGATGGCCACCAGCAGGCGGTGCTTGTCATCGTAGATCCCGCGCCATCGCGCGACGTAGCCGTCTTTCTTATGGCCCTCAGCTAGATGTTCGTTGCCGACGATTTGATAACGCTCGTCCAAGTCGTAGACTGTATGAAACACAGGATCGCTGTCTGGAATGTCGACAATGGGTCTGTCTGGGAACACTCTTTGCATGCTCTCTTGAAAGACACTCCACTCCTCGGTGCCGTGAAAATCGTCGGCCATAAAGAAGCCGCCGCGCAACAGATAGTCGCGCAGCTTCTTCGCTTGCTGATCGGTGATGCCCCATTCGCCTACCTGAACTGCATAAAGCCAGGGCCAATTGTAAACATCGTCGCCGTCGTCGAGATTGACGGCCTGTTCCACGCTGCGGACGTGGATACGCGTCAGTCTGCGGACCGCCATGGAGAAATGCCGGTCGGCGCGGGGAAAGTCTTGCGTCCATAAAGCCACTCCGGTATGCCAGTCGAGCTCGCGCCCTTGATAGCCATCGAGCCAACCGCCTGGATACATCAGGCGAGCAAAAGCCCATTCTGTTTTTTCCTGATAATCGGGCGGCAAGGGAATAGCTCCGAGACGGTACTCTATGCCCGGATATTCGCGGAAAGGGTGAGGCAGGGTGCGATCCAAGGCGAATGCCGCGCCGACAAAAAACGCCGCGCAGGCAGCGATTGCGAGTGTCTTGCCGGATTTCATGGCCGCCTCGATCTGAGCATAGCAACAAAAAGACGACGTTATTGATTCATGACGAATGCAAATATTTTGTCGCCTGCGCCCACAACCACATATTGGCGGCCGTCGAGTTCGTAGGTGATCGCGCCATTCGATACGGATTTGCCCAAGTTCGCGTGCCACAGCGGTTCCCCGGTGGTGGCATTCAACGCAATAAAATTGTTGCTCGGATCACCGGCAAACACCAGGTTGCCCGCGGTGCTCAACAGGCCGCCGCGAATGCCCGGCGTCTCCCATTTGTGGCTCCATCGGACCTTTCCAGTGCGGTAGTCCAGCGCCTGAAGCATCGACTCTGCCCAGCCGCCCTGGTCATTGCCCCCCCATCCTTCGGGCTTGTCGTCAGTATCAAAAATGTAGTAGATGCTGAAGGCGCGAGTGGCGTTAATGTAGAACAATCCGGTAGCCGGGCTGAACGTAGGAGGCATCCAATTGGCAGCGCCTCCCTGATTTGGTGAGACCAACGCGCCGGCAATCTGCGGTTCTTTTGCTGGATTTGGTATGGGCTGACCTTTCGCATCCACGCCCTTCGCCCAATTCGTCTTCACAAATTGGGAGGAGACATAATTTTTCCCGGTTTCGCGGTCGAGCACAAAAAACCATCCATTGCGGCTCGCTTGGGCCACTAATTTGCGCTTCTTTCCATCAATCTCACCGTCAAATAGCACTGGCGTCTGAATGGCGTCCCAATCATGCGTGTCGTGGGGGGAAGGCTGAAAATACCAGACAAGTTTGCCAGTATCCGCGTTGAGAGCCACAATCGATTCGGTAAAAAGATTAGCGCCCGCTCGTCCTTTGGCCGCAACCACCGGCTGAGGGTTACCGGTGCCGACGAAAAGCATGTTTAGATCCGGGTCGTAAGTAGAAGACAGCCACGTCATACCACCGCCGTGCTCCATGGCTTCCGCGTTCGGCCATGTTTCCGAGCCCGGTTCTCCAGGCTTCGGCACGACTGACCAGTGCCATTGCAGTTCGCCTGTTTCCGGATCTCGTGCTTCCAGATAACCGGGACGGTCGAGATCGTCACCGCTGACGCCCGTGATGATGTGATTCTTGATCACCACAGGTGCGACGGAAGCATAATACATCTGATCGATATCGCAGATCGCCTGATTCCAGCGCTTCTTGCCGTCGTTCAAATTCAGCGAGACAAGATTGCAATCCGGTGTTTCGAAATAAAGCGAATTGCCCGAAATGCCGACGCCCCGATTGCCCAAGTGAATGCCTCCTTTGGAAGTCCAAGTGTAAGTCCAGAGTTCGCGGCCGGTGAGTGCGTCAATGGCCCAGACTTTATCGGGCACGGTGAAATACATGATGCCATTCACTACGAGAGGCGTCGCCGAAATGCGCCCGCCGGAAGGATCGCCACCGCTGGAGAGCTGATACATCCAGGCCAAGCTCAACGATTTGACATTCTGATCGTTGATCTTGGTCAGGCTGCTGAAACGCCGGCCCGAGTAATCGCCGTTATACGTTGGCCAAGAATCAATCGGTGGATGTAACAAGACGGAAGGATCCAAGCCAGGGCCGGGAGCAGCGTCGGGGGTCCCTACCAGTGGAAGCAGCGCCAATAATATTGTCGAAAGGAACTTCATTTAAAGGTCTCCAGATAAGCAACGACGTCGTGAATATCTTTGTCGGTGTATTCATCGAGTAGCGCAACGTGAGCGGCGTACGGATCATGTCTCTCGACTTTGACTCCAGGCCCGCGCTGAAAACTGCGATATTGGCCGGAGTCGTCGTGCAATGACACACTAAAATCGTCGATCTCGTCCAGGACGCCGGATACGCTTTCGCCGGAGGGGGTTGTGACCGTAACAGTGACCGGTTTCCGGGAGTTGGTGGCAGTCCGCCGGCCAAAGGCGGCTGTCTGCGGAAACACCACTTTCAATTGCAAAACGGGAGGATCGTATTTGCTGGCGATGTGCGCTAAATCACCGGTTGTCGAGTGACATTGACTGCACTTTCCTGGTCCGTCAAAGAAGGCTTTCCCTTCTCTAGGATCTCCTACGAGAACATTGAGAACACTGTTGTAGGGTCCTGTTCGCAAGGTGTTGCCAACTTGCTGGTGCAGAAAGTGAGACAAGTCGACAATCTGGTCCTTCGTGAGTGTGATCGATTTTCCCTCCGGATGACCTTTGGCAAGATAAGGTCCAATGGTGCTTCCATAGCGATCGTGAAGAACCACTAACGACCGCACTAGGTCTGCTCCTCGCTCGCCTCCGCGCGCTTTCGTTCCATGGCAGGTGATGCACTGAGCAATGTAAACGGTCTTTCCGCGCTCTGCCGCATCTTCGTCCACTACCTGCTTGTCATTGGCGCCTGCCTGGTCAATCAGGTTTCGAGGGCGCGGCGGCGCTTTGGTTTGTGCTGTCGGGGTGCCAGAGGCCTTCGTGGGAGGCAAATTCTTGGTGAGATAGTCGACAACTTCTGCGAACTCCTCGTCCGAGCCTTTAGCACCGCGGCTGATCATGTTCGAGACGATGGCGCCCCACTGTTCACGAGTCATTCCCCGCCCGAGAACAATCTGCGCCGGATGGCACGCCGAGCATATCCGTTGAACAGTCTCTCGATTAGGCGCGTCGGGTAGTTGCGCGCCAGTTGATTGTCCGAAAGCACAACAGGGTACGAAGCCGGCAAGGAGCAGGACGGAGTTGCGTGTGAATGTCATTAGAATATCCCTACGTTATCAATACGACGGCGGGACGCTCACTTCCCAGCCAGTGTCAAAGCATAGAGTGTATCGCCGGCTCCCGCGATGATGTATTGTTTGCCGTCTAGCGTGTAGGTGGAAGGGCCATTGCTTAAGGCCGCCGTGAGCCTCTGGTGCCAAAGGATGTTGCCGTTAGCAGGATCGAATGCCACGAACTGGCCGGAATCGCCGGTGAACAAAAGATGGCCCGCTGTGGTTAGAATTCCGCCGCCCATGCCGGCATCGTTTCTAGAAATACCGCTCTCGTGTGAATGCTTCCACTTGATTTTGCCATTGCGAATGTCTATCGCGAACAAACTGGATCTCGTATCAAAGTTCCCTCCGCCACCGCCGCCATAACCTTCGGGTTCGGCAGATGTGTCGTAAAGATAAGCGACGCCGTACCCTTCTATTCCATTCAAATAGAAGAGTTCTGTCTGCGGATCGTAGCTAGGGGGCGGCCAATTGGTGGCACCCATGGCCGGCATATCGATCATGGAACCATCTACTTGTGGCTCCTTCGAAGGATCGGGAATTGGTTGGCCTTTGCTATCCACGCCTTTTGCCCAGTTGCCAGTTCCGGTAAAAGGGCGGGAAACCAGGTTTTGGCCATTAGTGCGATCAAGAACAAAGAACCAGCCGCAGCGTGCGCCTTGTGCTAGAAGTTTGCGCGGCTTCCGATCGATCATGGCGTCGAACAGAACGGGAGTCTCGACATTGTCCCAATCATGCGTGTCGTGCGGAGACGCCTGAAACCACCAGACCAGTTTGCCGGTATCGGCATTGAGCGCAACGATAGATGCGGTGTATAAGTTTGCCCCCTGCCGGCCTTGGCCGGCGAAAACGGGATTTGCGTTGCCTGTTCCCCAATACAGCAAGTTCAAATCCGGATCATAGGTGCCGGGAAGCCAAGTCATACCGCCTCCATGGTCCATGGCTGCCTGATTCGGCCAAGTCTCCGATCCGGGATCTCCCACCTTTTGGGGTTCGCTCCACCAGCGCCATTGCAACGCGCCGGTTTCCGGATCATGCGCTTCAAGATAACCGCGCACATCCATGGCATCGCCGCCCACGCCTACCAGCACATGGTTCTTGACGATCATTGTCGACATCGTTGTGAAGTATTGCAGCTTCTCGTCGGCCACTTTGTGCCGCCATCGCTCCTTACCATCTTTGGCGTTGAGCGAAATAAACCAGCCATCTGGTGTCAAGAAATAGAGCCAGTTGCCGTACATGCCGACGCCCCGCTGGCCAATTAAATGTCCGCCATGGTCTTCAAAGTCAAATTGCCAGAGCAATGCGCCCGTCAAAGCATTTACCGCGAACACGTGGTCAGGAATAGTGAAGTAGAGAGTGCCATTGACCATCAACGGCGTCGACTTAATGGTGGGCGCGCCCACGCCCCGCTGCGGGCCGATGCCGGAAATGCGATAAGCCCATTCAATCTTCAGCAGGTTTATGTTGGATTGATTGATCTGAGTGAGATTGCTAAAGCGCCGCCCGGAATAGTCTCCGTTATAGGTGGGCCAAATATCGGGGGGTTGGTTGAAGAGTGTCAGCGTGGCGGGGTCAAGCAGTTGGCCAAACACGATACCGCTCACTAAAGTGGCCAGAGCGGCGGCATTTGCAAGCCGATTCATTTCAGGGTCTCCAAATAGGCGGTTACGTTATGAATGTCGGCGTCGGTATATAGCGGCAATAGCGCACGATGCCCTTGCAAGTTATCTACCACGTTTACGTTTACCTGTGATCTCGGCCAGTAATGAACGTCTCCATTGGAATCGCGCAGAGCGACGTCGAAGTCATCGAGCTTCACGATCGTGCCGGTGACGGTCTCGCCCGATGGCGTTGAGACGGTAGCACGCGCCGGGTCTCTGGAAGCGGGCCAAAGGAATCGACTCTGCATCAAGGAAGCTTCTGGAAACTTTGCGGCAATCTTCGCCAGGTCGCCCGAGGGGGAGTGACAGCCGTTGCAGTGAGCATGAAAAAACTCGTTCCCTTTGTTGGGATCGCCGCGGAGCGCGTTTCTTGATCCCGCATAGATTTGATTGTAGATGCCGCGGTTGGCGGCCTGTTCGACCTGCAGCTTAATGTATTCAGAGATGTTATGGATATCATCCGCGGACAATTGCTGGAACGGTGGCATTCCTGCTTGCGGCCGGCCGTTCTGAATGACAGGACCAATTTCATTTTCTTTCTCGTCATGCAGCACCACCACGGACCGCAGCAGATTTGGGCCTTGCGCTCCACGAGCAGTTTCTCCGTGACAGGCTGCACAATTCTGTTTGAAGAGAGGCTCGCCTTTCTTGGCAGCGGCGGCATCAGGAGCAGGTCCCAAGCCGAGAAACTCGCGCGTGGAGCCGCGTCCGGCGGGAGGCCGCTGGCGTCCGGCATCGGGTTCTTGGGCGGATAGGAGGAAGATACCGGCGATTAGGCAAGTCAAGGAAACGCGCAAGACGGCGGCGGTGTTGAGCGCTTCGCCGAAAAGGTTAGCGTGGTTTTTTCTTCCTTGGCGGCGCGCATCCGCGCTCTTTGCGCTTTTCATGATTTCTCCGAGGAATTACTTGCAAGCGCCCTCCTGGCGCCTGCTCGCTAGTTTATCGACACGAACTCGAGGCGAATGCGGTGACGGCGCCGCCGAGTGACGCCGCACTGTATAGCAAGTCAAGCTATGACTAGGTGAGCCAACAAAGGTCGCAGTCCGGTCGGACGCGATGCAAGGCATTTTGAAAAGGTCGCTTGATGTTTTCGATGCCCGCGAGGTCTCCATGCTGAGGATGGAACCTCAAGGTCAACCTCCGGCCGCTCAAGTCTAGAAGCAGCAAGGGCTGATTAGATAGCTTGCGCTCATCGCTCCAGAACCGATTCAAATCATCCAAGGTGACGTTGCAAGCGATGTCTGCGTGGGCGACGGTGTTGCTCCAGCGATAAACGATCGCTTCGTCGTATTGAACCCAGTATTTCGCGGCCACAACTCTGCTCGAATGGCTCGGGAAGGATCGAAGTGAAAGAAAATGGTCTTTCGTTCGGATCGAGGAGCGAAATTATCTTCAAGGGCAAGGCCAAGCAGATCTAATTTGTCGTAAATTTCACCCAACCGGTGATAGGCGGCTCGGGTGCCTTCTTCTGTCACGAAAGTCGATCCGATGATCAACCGCCAATTGGCCTCGGCGCGGTTGATCCAAAACATTGCCTCCACGGGAAATTTCTGCTGATCCAATTCACGCAAAAGCGTTTCGGCGTCTTCAATTTTACTCTCTACCAGTTTCGTTTCAACCATTGCAAGACCCCGTGATCGATTCATTGCTCAGTTCGTTGCCGACGCTGTCAGGATAACGCTTCCGGTCGAGCTGCGGCAAATGGCGGACCTTCGCCACTGCGGATTATTTTCCGTACGTCGGCTGGTGTTGTCGGACTTCAGCGAGTCCAGTCAATAGAGCGGCCAGTCGCGGGCCGAGGAACTAAGCACAAGAAGCTAAGAGAGACGTTTTTGCGAAACGAAGCCAATCCCACGGACGCCGACAGTTTTGTAAAAACAAACCTAACCACCGATTCAAGGCACCCTGGTCCCAGATGGCAATGGGTGGCCCGAAGCGGCATGACGAACTAGCCTAGGTCGCTGACGCTCCCAGCTCGGTTTCGATATTGGCTGATTTCAGATTTGTCGCGAATTCGAAAAGGCCGGCCAGGCGGCCGCCCAAGACGGAGAACCTGCAGTATGAAATTTTCAAACAACCGGGCCAACGCTTCGAACGCCTTTCGGCGAGAAAGAATTAGCGCCTGCCTCAAGAAGTATTTTTGAGCTAATTAGGACGAGGAAATAATTCCGCTAGACTTGTGATCGGCTGTCGGGGCGCCGGTGTTTGTTACACAGACGAAGCCGCTCGTGAGTGCGCTGTCTCCAGATGGCACTTGTACTGTTCCAGTGCCGCGTCCATGGCAAGCTTGGCTGCGCGTACCTGTTGTTTTGCTGTTTTCGCCTGTTCAGGCTCCGCCCCGCCGGAACCGCGAAGGACAAGGTTCCAGTGATCATCGGCGGTCTTCTCCAGCAGCAGCTCTAATTCAGCACAGGTGGCGCAACCTCGCATTGAGACTCCTTTGAAATCCAACGTGACGCTTAGCAAATCGCCTCGGCATATTATGTCACTTTTTCACCGGCTTCTGTTTTGCAATTGGCCGGGATAAATACCGGGATAAATAAATGAATGAAAAATTGCTCCGACGGAGGCGGTTGGAGATACAATTCATACTAACCAAATGGTCAATGGATATTGAGGTTTGCCCCCACTAAGGACGATTCGATGAACCCAAAACACAAACACATACTCAAGACATTTCTTAACGGTTCCATGCGCCTGGCAGAATTCGCCATTACCAACGTATGCATTGCTAAATGCAGCTTCTGTGACATCTGGAAGCAGAGACCCAGGCAGTTCGTCGACAAGGAGAAAGGGCTGCTGGCTATTGATAAACTTGCCGACTTCGGCGTTGCCCATATCACTCTCACGGGCGGGGAACCGCTCATTCACCCCAACATCATTGATTTTGCGAAGAAATGCACTTCCCGCAACATCCACAACGTGGTTCTTGATTCAGCTCCCTCACTCATTACCGAAGCCATCCTGGACGGCCTAGAGGAAGCGCGTAGTGACATGATCTCCATTTCGTTTGATTCAGATGATCCTAAAGTCTTCGAGGAATCCCGACGGATTCCAAATATCTTGCCGGACATCGAAGACGCGGTGAAGAGGATGAAGAGGACGAAGATCAAATCCATGGCCTCCATCCTTATCTGGAACAATAACCACGATCGGATGGAAAAGCTCTTCATAAAAGCAAAGGACATGGGATTTGACCTCATTTCTGTCAATTACCCGACTTTCTCAAAATCAGTCCTGTATCCTCTGGGCGGAGAAGGTATCAGCCTATCAAGAAGCTCGGTGATCCAGTCGCTTCAAAGCATCATTGAGCTCAAGAAGCAGAAGAAATATACAATCATCAACTCCATAGCGTCGATGGAGAATATTATCCAGTACCTCACTGATCCAGCAACGGTGCGCTATGCGTGTCTGGGCGGATCTCGCGTCATGTTTGTTGACTGGTTTTGTGATGTAAGGCCATGTATGCAACTTCCGCAGGTGCTGGGCAATATCCTCACCATGACAAAAGATGACTTTGCCACAGAACCATGTAATAGGTGCAACATGAGCTGGTACCGGGATTTCAGCACGTTCTTCCATGGAGTGAAATCATTTCCTGTTTATCTGGAATCGGTAACATCGTCGAAGGGGTTGTATTAAACCTGCCGAGAGACTCGCGTGGCTCGTGCTCGTCAGAACCGTACTTTTAGCTGGACCCAAGCTCTTATTGGCGCACCCGGCGTGAAGAAGGTTGCACTCTGCGCCGGGGCGCTTCCAGCATAGGGTCCGGTTGTGTATGCCGGGAAGGGCAGGGACTGGATCGCGCCTTGAGCATTGAGTGCGGTGTTTGAGAGCCATGCGCCCGTGTAATATTTGTGGTCGAAAAGGTTATCGATCTGGAGCACCAATTGAAGGTGCCGCGTGAGATCATAACGGGCGCGGAAATTGGTGATGGCGTAGCCCGGTGAAACGCCGGGTCCGAGATAGTAGACGCCATCGGCCTTGTAGGCGTTGTTCTCGTTGCCGCGAGCGTAAGAACTCGAGATGACCACTTCGTTCAAGTCAAACGCCAGTTTTCGAGTAGCCTGGAAGTCCGCATAGGCCTTCCCGGTATTCTTCGGAATGAGTGGAATTCGATCGCCTGGCTGGACGGTGATGACACCAGGAAGTCCCGGATATCCCTGCAATGCGAAGTTGTTGGTGTTATTGGCCGAGCCATCAAGCGTCTCGGTGCTCTGGTAGGTGGCCGACAAAAAATTGTAATCCAGGCCCCAGGTGACTCGTCCGCTGCGCCCATCGAGATCTGCATCGAACCCCTCCCGGAGCGTTTTGGCGAAGTTCTGGAAATAGCCGGTGCCGGTCTGGGGCGCCGCGATGAACAGAATATCGTTGTGGTTTGCGGCGTGGTACGCCCCCACATTCCAGCTCAGGTCGTGGAAGAACGGGATTTCGGGTTTCCCGCGCAGACCGACTTCCCAAGTGTCGGTAACTACCTGCTGAAGCGGCGGATCAGAGGACAGCGAATTGGGCAAGCTGCAAGGGGCACTGGGATCGGCGCAACCGAGTTCAATGGACGTCGGTGCGCGGCTGCCCTGCGAGTATCTGGCATACGCATTCACGGTGGAGAACGGGCTCCAGGTAATGCCGACGGCGGGGTTGAACCGCTGAAACACATAATCGCCATCGAGTGAGCCAGGCCCGGGAATGGGATTGAGCCGGTCGAAATTGTCGACGGTAAAACGGTTATAACGTCCGGAGAAAGTCACGTTCACCGTTTTCGCAAGAGTAAGCGTATCGGTGAAGTAGAGGCTCCAGTTGGGAGTAATGCCATGCAGGTTGATTTCTGAATTTATGGGCACGCCATTGGCGCTGGTAGATCCGTCCTGCCATGCCGGGACGCTGGTGAGCGTGTAATTAGGATTGACATAAGCGTAATCGGTGGTCTGCGTGTAGGTGACACTACCATGGTCGACGGCCGCTCCGGCAGCGAACTGGTTATGCCCAATTTTGGGCGAAGTCATCCAAGTAAGTTGGCCGGAAGCTCCGTACTCGTTTTGCACCTCTTTCGAGTAAATGTTGACGCCATCGCATGTCTGGTCCGGGTTGCCCAGCTGAAGAGCTTCCGCGATGCAGGGCCACTTTGGAAACGCTGTGTTCGTGGTGTTAGCGCCGCTGGTTGGGAAACCGGTATAACCCGCGGCGCTGAGCACCGCCTGTTCCTCCGGCGTTGGTTGATAGATCAGCAGGCCTTGCGCGTCTGTGTTGAAATTGGGATCGATTGCTTCTGTGCGGATGTTGCGGAACCAGGCGTTGCCCGAAAACGTTAGATTGTCGGTGAAGCTGTGGCGGGCGATGAAATTGAAGGAAGGGGAGCGGTTCGCGGTGACGTCGGGAATAGAGTAGACGCTCGAATAGTTAGTTTCGAGCAGACGGTATTCCTGCAAGCCGTTCCCGATCAGCGTGTTGTAGGCGTATGACATGGTGAGAGCGAGGTCGGTGTTGGCCGTGCGCCAGCCAAGCCGCGCGAACCCTTGGCGGACGTCGGAAGGCGAATCAGTGCGCCAACCCGATTCGTGGAATCCAGTCCCCGTGAGAAACCAGTTAAACCCTGTTGCCTTGCCGCCGCCCCACTCGGCTTCGACCGACTTTCGTCCACTGCTGCCGTACAGCACATTTCCGCTGATGCCGGGGTTAGTTATACCGTTCTTGGTTGTGACCGAGAGCGCTCCTCCCAAGGTGTTCAACCCGAACAGAGGGTCTGACCCAGGCACGAGCGTGACCTCGGAGATCGCATCTTTCGGGATTAGATCCCAGCTCACGACGTCGCCGAAAGGCTGATTTTGCCGCACGCCATCCACGTAGACCGAGAGGCCTTCGGGCGTGCCGAGCAGCGGCGAAGCGGTGTAGCCGCGGTAATTCACGTCGGGCTGGAAGGGGTTACCCTGCATTTCATTGAGAAACACACCGTTCAGCCGGCGATTCATAAGATCCCCAAGATTGAGTGCGCCGCTGTTTTGGATATCGGCCGCGGTCGCCGTCTGGACTGGACCCGCTACTTGGTTGGTGGTGAGATCTGTACCAGCGAGAGGCAAAGCTGAAACGACGTCGACTTTGGAAGTCTGACTGCTCAGCGCCAGCGTGATAGTGCGCGCGAGGGGTGTCTCAGAATTCACGTCGATCAGCACGGACTGGGTAACGAACCCAGGGTTGGAAATCTCGAGCCGGTAGCGGCCATAGGGCAAATTTCCAAGAGTAAATCTTCCCTGCGCGTCCGTCTGAAAGCTACGCTGCACTCCCGGTGCGAGACTTTCCAATTTTCCGGAAGCTTCCATCACGGCGCCGGAGGGGTCTTTGACCTGCACGCGGATTTCGCCATTCGGACTCTGGCCCTGGAGAGCAAACGTGGCAAGCAAAAGCACTGTTGCCGCGCGCAGGTACCTCCAAAGCTGTTGTTGAGGTCTGAATGCAAAACCGTTCATATCTGGATATTCCACGTGCCGGCGTTTTGTTCAGAGTTTCTTATAGACAAGCTAGGTCGCTAACGCTCCCGGCTCCGATTCGGCTAGCGAAATCCGCTCAGCGGTCGATCGGTATGAAAGTACTTCTTGTAGGCTTCGATCCAGTTCGATGCGATGTCGCGCTGGGCTGTCGCTAAATCAACTTGTCCGTCGCAGACCAAGTCTCGTAAGTGGTCTTCCAGCGCGTCCTTGACTTGGGCGTTCCAAACCGTTCCTTCGTTGGATTGCGGCCATATGTTATGAATATCGTCTGCCCCACCCAGCGCCGGCGTGATCAGATAATCGATCTCATAGGCGGTGGGGCCAGCGGGCCGGATACCGTACTCGTCAAATACTCTTCGTCGGAGCGCGACCGGGACAAGCTTGTTCTTTGTGTTTGCCTGACGGCATACTTCTTTCTCGCTCGCCAGAACCACTGCGCCAGGAGTCAAGCTCGGATTGGGCACGGGGAAGGCCACCACGGGGCCGACTTCTCTTACCCAAGCGTGGAAAGTAAAGTATGACAGTGCCCCTAATCCGCAGGCGGCGGCAAGAATCGCCGCTGAGAGCCGCCAGGAGATGGCGCGAAACCAGTATAAGCAGGAGCTGCGCTGCTTCCCGGCGAGCTGAGCGAGATGCGCCTTCAGCAAAGCGCGCGGGCCATCAGCGGGAGGAATCTGCGAATCGAAGGTCCGGCGGTGTATGCGGATAAACTCGCTGATCGAAGCCTCGATTTCCTGTTGGCGTGTCCGGCAGTGCCAGCAGGAGTTAAGATGCGCGTGGACACGATGGTCGTCTCGCGCAGAAAGCTCGCCATCGGCGGCCATGAGCAATTCTTGATCGGAAAGATGAGATTCTTGAGGCAGCATCATTTCACCGTTCGGCGGCGCGCGCGATACGCACCAGAGATCGTTCGAGACAATTCGCGACTGAGCCGAGAGACATATCCAGAACCTCGGCGATTTCCCGGTAGCGCAGGCCTTCTGCCCGCAGATAGAGACAGCACCGGCTCCGTTCCGGCAGCGTCAACATAGCGGCCATAAGACGCTTCTGCGTTTCGTTCGTCTCGAAAAGCTCTTCAGGGTTGGGAGCCGGATTGATGGATTCGGAAATGTTTTCAGATCCCCGACGGCTTCGTTGCTGCTTCAGCGCCAGGTTATGGGCAACACGGAATAACCACCCGCGAAGATTATGCCGCGCTTTGCGGCACTCCAGGTGCTGGAAAAGGGCAAGGAACGTTTCTTGGATAATATCCTCCGAATCTGCAATAGTCAGAGAGAATCCCAACAGATAACGGAGCAACCGATCCCTTAACTGGTCGAAAAGCTCGATCACTTCTTGCTCGACAGCAGAGGGCGCATCAACGTGTTCGGCAGCCGGGACCGAAAGATCCTGCGTAGCATTCGATTCTCGGGACGAGTCCGACATCTGCATTTTCGACTGTAGCCTTTCTCCGGAAGCGATATCAATTTGCGGTTGTCTTCTACTTGAATATTCCTTCGCATGCCCTTTTGTTCAAGCTTTTTCGTTCCAAACTTTCTTCAAAAAAGTCTGAACAAAACCACCGCCCAGGGAATAATGAATATATGGACCGAAGTGCACCTATTTTCGCACCGCTGAGCCGGCTCTTGCTAACCTTGGTTTTGGCCGCTAGCATGTCGATTACGGCCGGCTTCTGCCAGCAACCTTCGGGCGCAACCGCCACGCCGCAGAAACCTTACCGTGAGAGATTGTTGGAGCGCGCACGCAACGGCGACGCGGACGCACAATTTGAACTCGGGAAAAACTACGAGACCGGCAGGATAGGCTTGCCCAAGGATTTTTCGCAAGCGCAGTATTGGTACCGCAAGGCCGCCGATCAGGGAGATCCCTACGCAGAGGCGAGCCTCGGCATTTTATTCAACTTCGGAAAGGGTGTCCAACGCGACTACGTCCAGGCGTACATGTGGTACGACCGGGCGGCGATGCACGCGCAGGGCGGCGATCGGGACTCGATCGTAGAATTGCGCGATGGAATAGTCGAAAACCTGACACCGCAGCAGATTGCCGAGGCGAAGAGGTTGGCCCGGGAGTGGAAGCCCGTGGCGAAGCAGTAAGCAGATGACCTTGACTCGCGCAAAACGGGCACGGTGTCGGGCTCGCCGCCCGAGGATCTGCGGAGTTCCTCTGCCGTGTGGCGGCGCGCATCCGCGCCCTTTGCGCTTTCGAACTTGGCTCTTCACAATACCGGTTATTTCATTGATTTTTGTGGCGGGATGTAACGGAAGCCGTCACGATGTGACGGATGCCGGACTGGACGTGAAGCCTATCGGCGCGCCAATCGAGATCAAGACGCCACTGGGACTGCCGCCAGTTCCTATACCACCTGGTGCTCCCGAAACAGCGGAAACCGTCGCGCTCGGCCGTAAGTTGTTCTACGAAAGAAAACTGTCCATGGATAATACGCTGGCCTGCGCTTCGTGCCACAACCCGCTCCTCGGCTTTACCGACGGGCAAAGGCATTCGATAGGCGTTGGTGGAAAGGTTGGAATTCGGAACGCGCCCACTCTGGTGAACGCCGCGTATGTTCCAGCGCAGTTCTGGGACGGGCGGGCCCACAGTTTGGAGGAGCAGGCCGGCGGCCCTATGGCCAACCCGATCGAAATGAATCAGGCGCACGAGGTGACCGTTTCGAAGCTGGCAGCCGACCCGGTTTACCGGGCGCAATTTGCGAAGGCGTTTGGTGCTGGGCTTGTGACCATCGGCAAGGTGACGACGGCGCTTGCCGGCTTTGAACGAACTCTGATCAGCGGTAACTCGCCTTTCGATCAATACGAGTTCGGCGGTAATAAAAGCGCGCTCAGTCCGGCGGCCGTCCGGGGCCTTGCCATATTTCGCGACCCGAAAAGAGGCAATTGTGCTGCGTGCCATACGATCGACAAGAGCTACGCGGTTTCGGAGAACTCGCGCAAAACGGGCACGGTCCCGGGCTCGCCGCCCGAAGATCCGCAGAGTTCCTTTAGAGTGGGGCGGCGCGCATCCGCGCCCTTTGCGCTCTTCACCGACGGCAAATTTCACAACATTGGAGTGGGAGTGAACGACGAAGGCGAGTTGACCGACCTAGGTCGCTACAGCGAGACAAAACTTGAGGCGGACAAGGGCGCCTTCAAAACTCCCACGCTCCGCAACGTGGCGAAAACCGCGCCTTACATGCACGATGGCAGCTTGAAAACGCTTAAAGACGTTGTCGATTTCTACGCCGGCGGCGGTAACTCCAATCCTTATCTGGACAAAGAAATCAAAACGATCAAGCTTTCTGGAGCGGATCGCGCCGACTTAGTCGAATTCCTTAAATCTCTGACCGGTGAGATGCCACCGAATGTAGGACCGCCCGAAAATACGCAAATGGGAAGACTCAAATGAAACGAACGTTCTTGGTTGCGCTTTGCTGCGTTGTGGCCATGCTTGCCAGTTGCTCGGGAACGCAAAAGAAAGAGCCGGAGGCCGCCCCGAAGCAAGCGGCTGCGCCTTCCTATTTTCAGGTTGACGGCGCCACGGCCGGCACACTGACCGGGAAAATCAAATTTACCGGAAGGAAGGCCGCGCGCAAGCTGATTGATATGAGTGAAGATCCTGCCTGCGTTGAGGCGCATCATGGTAAGGCTTACGACGAATCGGTGGTTGTGAATCCAAATAGCACTCTTGCCAACGTTTTTATCTATCTCAAAAGTGGACTGGAAGGGAAAACGTTCGCTGTGCCAACCACGCCGGTGGTTATCGACCAGAAGGGCTGCTGGTTCCATCCGCGCGTTATGGGCATACAAGTGGGTCAGACGCTGCAGGTGACGAACTCCGATCCGGTGACGCACAATATTCACCCGCTGGCTCAGATTAATCGCGAATGGAATCACAGCCAGGGACAGGGCGATGCACCGTTAGCGCGCCGGTTCCTCAAGCCTGAGGTTATGATTCGCGTCAAATGCAATATTCATAGTTGGATGCATGCATACATAGGTGTTGTGGAGCACCCTTACTTCGCCGTCACAGGGCCGGACGGGAGTTTTGCGATTCAAAATATTCCGCCGGGCGATTACGTGGTGGAAGCATGGCAGGAAACGCTGGGGACGCAGGAACAGAAGATAACGGTAACACCCTCAGGCAAAATCGAAACCAATTTTACGTTTAAAGGAGAATAGCTAGTGACCAATTTGAAGTATCTGCTTCCCACTTGTTGTATGGCAGCGTTCTGCCTGGGTTGCTCGCATCCGCCAGTAGAGAAGGCGGAGCAAAAACCGGCAGTAGAATCAACGGCGTTCCGCCTCTATGTCACCAATGAAGCTTCGGGCGATTTGACGGTGATTGATTCCGCAACCTACAGTGTGATAGCCACAGTGCCGCTGGGCAAACGACCTAGGGGCATTCATGCGAGCCCCGATCGAAAGACCATCTACGTGGCGCTCAGCGGATCGCCCATCGCCGGTCCCGATGTGGATGAAAGCACGCTTCCGCCGCCCGACAAAAGTGCCGACGGAATTGGTGTCTTTGACGTTGCGCAGAACAAAGTAGTTCGCGTGATGAAGGCCGGCTCCGATCCGGAGAACTTCGACGTGAGCAAGGACGGCAGCCAGATATACATCTCTAACGAAGACGAGGAAGCCGTCAGCATCGTCGATGTTGCTTCAGGGACAGTGGTTAAGTCGGCGAAAGTGGGTGCGCAGCCCGAGGGCGTGAAGGTAACTCCAGACGGCAAGCTCGTTTGGATTACATCGGAGGAGACAGGTACCATCTCTGTGCTCGATCCAGTTGCCGGCAAGGTCCTCAAGGCATTTAAAGTGGGCCACCGGCCGCGCTCCATTGCTTTCCTGCCGGATGGCTCTAAGGCGTATGTGAATGCCGAGAACGACGGAACCGTGGTTGTCGTCGATGCGGTGAAAGATAAAATGATTCAGGCGATATCGCTTGGCAAGCCGGGTGCGATCAAGCCGATGGCAGTGCTGCTATCGCCGGACGCGACGAAACTGTACGTCAGCACTGGCCGCGGCCATCAGGTATTCACAATCGATACCGCAACGAACACAGTGGCCGGATCTGTTGAGGTGGGGCCGCGCCCTTGGGGCATCGCACTTTCGCCCGACGCCAAGACGCTCTACTCAGCGAACGGGCCATCTAATGACATTTCCGTTGTAGATCTGGCCACCAACACGGTCACGAAAAAGATTAAAGTCGGCGCAAGCCCTTGGGGCGTAATCGCGTTAGACCGCTGAGACCGTAGGCATACCGATGAAACTCAATCAACTTAATAACATTATTCTTGTCCTTGGACTCGCGGCAACTGGCTCGCCCGTGGCGCGCGCGCAGGCGGTAATGTGGCGAATCGATACGCTTCATAGCAGCGCTCAATTCAGCGTTAAGCACATGATGATTTCGACTGTGCGCGGACAGTTCGGAGGAGTCAAGGGTACCGTGTTATACGACCCCAAGAATCCCGCCGCTTCGACAGTGGAAGCGACGATCGACTGTAGCACCCTCAATACCGGAGAACCCAAACGGGATAACGATCTGAAAGGTACGGAATTTTTCGATGTAAAGCGCTATCCGCTGATGACGTTCAAGTCGAAGAGCGTCGAGGTTGCCGGTCCGGGCAAGCTTAGAGTTACAGGTGATCTGACCATCAACGCAACGACGCGCGAGGTGATTCTCGATTTCGATGGACCCACTGGCCCGGTGCGTGATACGCAGGGGCGGGAGAAAATCGGCGCCAGTGGAATTACAAAGATTAGCCGGAAGGATTTTGGAATCCTTTACAACCCGGTCATGGAAACGGGTGGAGTCGCGGTGAGTGACGAGGTTTCCATTGCGATTGAAGTGGAGCTCATCAGGAATCAGAAGTGATCAATCAATTTCGCGTACATATTCGCGCAAGGAATTCACGCAGATCAGGCAAACAAACATCAAGAATTTGAACCTTGCTTGGATTTATCGCATTTGAACGTCCTTGGCGCCGTGGGCCGTTCAAAGCGGCATGACGAACTAGCCTAGATCGCTGACGCTCAATGTCGTTTACTTAAGCCCAAGCAGGTCTGGGACGAAGCCTTGAAGCCTGCGTTTTACTTGGAATTCGATCGGGCGTTCAGGCGGCGATTCTCCTTAAGTAAACGACATTGCGCTGACGCTTCCTGCTCGGTTTCGATATTGGCTGGGTTTCGGATTCGTCGCGAATTCGAACACGGAAGTTGGTGGCGAAGGTACAGCGGCTAAACCCGGCGAAGGAGCGAACGCATTCGGTGGTCCTTCCGTCAAATCCACCTATGAGTGCAATTGCTGCAGAGACTAGCGCTGTTTCGCTGTCGCAGTCCAGCGGCAGACCCTTTCTACCTCGTAGGGAGAAAGCTTAGCGTCACGGTGGAGCCAGCGATAGTGTCTGATTGGCATGGAATCGGTGCGGAGTTCTTCGCAGATTCCGTTCAACGAGGCTTGCGCTTCTTCCTGGCCTTCCGCCACTTTCGCCGACCAATCCGACAGGTTCAGATGCTCGCGGGCACGCTTTACATCGCCGTACAGGGCTTGGGATAATCCGGGCACGCGTGTATACCAAGGCCAACGAGTCTGGTAGGAGTGACAGTCGTAGCAGGATCGTCGGAGGATTCGGTGCACATCGGCCGGAATAATGAGGTGCGCCTCAATCGTTCTACCTGTCTGAACGGGCGGATTCTCCGGGACGGTGAGAGCGCTACGCAGGAGAATACAAAAAACGACCGCAGCAACTGGAACGAGTGGTAAGCCTAACAGTTTCATCGTTGTGGAGTAGCCGTGACGGCGGCACGCATCTGTAGCTTTGGCCGCGACCTAAGCCTGGTACCGCTTTGGCCGCGACCTAAGCGCGCTACTTAGTCACATGGACAATGAGCTTCATTTTTGGGTGAATGGAACACTGGACTTCAGCCGTTCCTTCCTTTGAAAAGGGAACAGTCGAAGATGCTCCGGGAGCCTGACGTTTCAGATCGAACCCCATCCCATCGGTTGTCGAATAGACATTGTGCGTCACTTCGTCGTCGTTTCTAAAGACGATCTGGTCACCTACTTTGATGGAAATCTCCGGTTTGGAGAAGCAGCGATCCTTCTGAACGATCTCGTGGTCGGCTGCCAGGAGCGGAAGCGCGGTCACAGTTAAGAGCGAAAACGGTAGAAGAGTTTTTACCATCGGTATTTATTCCTTTCGAATCAAAGTTAGGGCTAACGGGGCAACAGTGGAATCTCGACCGGACTATCGGGACTAGTCAACGTTTCGAGAAATGCGATCAGATCAGTTTTTTCGATGTCGGAGAGATGCAGGGGGACAATCTCGGGAGCAAGGCTGGGCCGTTTTTCGTCACCACCGCGATCATAGAATGCGATTACACCGTCCAGGTTTTCAGCCGAGCCATCATGCATGAAGGGGGCGCGTAGCTCGAGGTTGCGCAGAGTGGGCGTTTTAAAGGCGAACTGCATTGCTTCGAGCGGCAGTTTCGCACCGCGGCCGCGATCGTCGCCATGAACGCCGATGTCGTGAAAGCCGTTGTCCGTAAAGTTCCAGCCACTATGGCATTGGGAGCAATGTGCTTTTCCATTGAATAGATCAAAACCTTGCTTAGAGCTGTCGGAGATGGCATTTTGATCGCCAGCGATCCACTTATCAAAAGGCGCTTGCGCTGAAACGACGGTACGTTCAAAAGTAGCGATGGCGCGCGCGAGGGTTTTGGCATCAATGGGGGCGCCGGGATAGGCGCGGTCGAAGAGCGGCTTATAGCCTGGGATACTGTTCACAGTCTGCATCAACTGCTCGAGAGGCATATTCATCTCACCCGGAGAGGCAATCGGTCCTAAGGCTTGGCCTTCCAGGCTATCAGCGCGTCCGTCCCAGAACAAAAGGTCGGCCCAGGCGGCGTTCAGAATCGTCGGTGAATGACGGCCCAGTTGCTTCATACCGAAACCTATGCCTTTGGGGAGACCGTCGCTCCAGGCAAAGCCAGGATTATGGCAGGAGGCACATGAAGTGGCATGAGAACGGGAGAGGCGAGGATCGAAGAAGAGAGTCTTACCAAGTAGGCTCGCGATCCTTCGTGTAGGCGTTGTCAGATGGGAATGGGATATTGCTGGGCCGGAGATATTTTTGCATCCAGCTGCTTCTGTCGGGATCTGGATGAATCGAGGGCGCGAAGGATCCTGCGCCGTCTCCTGTGTCCAAGGAAAGATCGGAGGCTAATACTGCTAGTGAAAATACCGCGAGCAGCGCTGGGACGCCTAGCTTTTTAAACGAGAGGTGCATATCGAGGAGCTTCCTTCTTCAAAATTGTTATCGGCGTTCGAAGAAGCGAGGTTTAGCGGGAAATGAAAAAACTCAAAACCGTGAAGTGGAGACCGTCAAAAGCCGACTTAACTCACAGGGACCTATTTGTCCACTTTCATCCAGGAGAATGCGGCGCTTAAGACCGCAACCAGCAATGAGAATAGTTCTACTCAGGATCAGCCAAGCGGTCGGCAATCTTCACGTCACCACAAAGTTAATTGCGGCCTTCGGCATTATGGTCACGCTAACCATTCTGGTCAATTTTGAGGGAATTCAATCGGCGGGGAAGCTTGACGCAAGCAGCAAGTCTCTGTTTGGCGAGGATTTAGTCGGAATCTCGGCCATTAAAGAAGCTGGAATCTTTCAGATCAAATGCACGCGCGTTCTCCGCGATCTGGTTCTGGCAAGCGGGGATAAAGAGGCTATTGAAGATCAGACGCAAGTGCTCGCGGAACTTGAGTCATCGGTAGACGAATGGTTGGATGCAGCGGGGCAGGCGTTTCCCGACAGCAAGAGTCAGCAGAAGCTTAGCAAAATCAAAGCGCAGATTCCCGCGTTGCGCTCCCTTTCAAAAAAGGTCGCGGATCTAGCCCTGACGGGACAGCGGAAAAGGGCGCTCGCCGCGCTTAAAGAGACAAGCACGGTGAGCAACAACATCAATTTGACGATAGCCGAGGTTTGCCGCCAACGAGAAGATGCGGCTAAGCAATCCCGACTTGAGTCTGAGGCGATGTATCGCCGCACTCGGGCAACAATGGTGAGCTGCACAATTTTTTCCATTTGTTTTGCGGGCGCCCTTTGTTTTCTGACGGTGCGCATGATTGCAAAGCCACTCACGCGGGTGATGAAGACGCTGTACAAGGTATCAAACGGCGACCTGACGGAAATATTGGTGGTGAATGGGCAGGACGAATTTGGACAACTCGCGAGCTGTTTGAACCGCATGCAGGAGAATTTGCGCGCCATGCTTCGAGAAGTTTCGGCGGCGTCGGCCAAGGTTGCCGATGGTAGCGACACCCTAACCGGGACGGCCCAACAGCTCTCAAAGGGAGCCAGCGAGCAAGCCGCAGCGGCCGTAGAAACCAGCGCTTCCATGGACGAGATGGCGGCGAGCGTCCAGCAGAACGCTGACAACGCTCGTCAGACGCGCAAGATCGCTACCAGCTCCGCTGAGGAAGCCAAAGCAAGCGGCGATGCCGTTGCTCGCACCCTGGAGGCCATTAAGCAAATTGCCGAAAAAATAGGAATTATCAAGGAAATCGCCCGGAAAACTGATTTGCTGGCGCTGAACGCCGCTATCGAAGCGGCTCGCGCCGGTGAGAACGGCAGAGGCTTCGCCGTTGTCGCTTCGGAAGTCCGTAAGCTCGCCGAAAGAAGCCAGAACGCGGCCACTGACATCAGCCGCCTCACTATCGATGGCGTCAAAACAGCCGAGGACACTGGACAAATGCTCGCCGAGCTGGTCCCCAACATTCACAAAACGGCCGGACTTGTGAGCGAAATCGCTAACGCCAGCAGTGAGCAGAGCACTGGCGCCGCACAAGTCAACAAAGCCATCCAGCAACTTGACCGCGTCATCCAGCAAAACGCCTCCGGGTCCGAGCAGATGGCGTCCACTGCGAAAGAACTGGCCAGTCAGGCGGAAGCACTTCATTCAGCTATTAGCATCTTCAAGCTCGAAGATGATTGCTAAGGGCGCGTTTCGCAAGGCCTCAAGGCGTCCGATGCATAACTGATTCAAGGCCCCAAAACTGGCGGCCCAACCTTGGTCGAGATTGAGGGAGTCTGCACGGGTCGAATTCTCCCGTGGCTGCCCGAGCAGATGTGTCGGATTTATCGCAGAGACTCCGATTCGCGACCCGATCGAAAGCAGTTGACTTGAAATAACAAGAACGTGCGTTATAGGTTCCGAATCG
Source organism: Bryobacterales bacterium (assembly GCA_003167495.1). Taxonomy (GTDB): domain Bacteria; phylum Acidobacteriota; class Terriglobia; order Bryobacterales; family Bryobacteraceae; genus Bog-105. The sequence goes on from PMSX01000157.1 coordinate 29,648, forward strand.
CCGGGGGAGAGAGCGAACGCACTTGTGCAGGCGCTTCGAATAGGATTCCGCCGCCTAGATCTTAATACAAGGCATCGTCTGGCCGATAGAAATACTGAAAGGTTCAAATCACAACAATGACAATCTCAAAAGCGACCAAACCAATGGGTGGCCGGCTCCTGTTGGGCATCTCGGCAATTGCGGCCCTCTTGGTGTGTAATCCATCGCCACTCCAAGCGCAAGATAGCATCGGCGGACACATTGGTTTTGTGCTTCCGCTGGTCACCCGCGCGGATGGCCAGACCACTACTCTCTCCGACAATTTTTCCATCGGCTTTCCGGTTGGCATTACCGTGAAAAGCAACGGCCCGCTGGCATTCGATATGGAGCTCGTCCCATCCATACAGGCCTCTCCACGGGTGATAAGTGTGACGATTCATCCTGGGCTTCTTTATGGATTGGGAAAGGGTTACACCGTTGGAATGCGCGTGGCGTTCGTTGCGGACTCGTCCGAGTTCGGCTTTACGCCGTTACTGAACAAGAGTTGGCCGATTAAAGGCGCAGACGGTTTCTTCAAGGCTTACTTCGTTGAAGCCGATCTGCCAGTGCGCTTTAATCGTCCCCCCGTCGGTCCAGCCACAGATCCGGTCACATTTGCAATGCACTTCGGGCTCGGCTTTTGAGGACGTCAGCCGGTATTTCGATAAGCTCGGTTAGCTGTATCGAACATTGCGACTAACATCGACGTCGGTAGCGATCTTTGGAGCGAAGCCCCGTTCACACTATTAAAACGGTGGCCCACCGACCATCTTTAAGAAGAAGGCGGCGGTTTTCCGGACGATTCGATTTCGGCGAGTTTAACGTCGGCGTCGACCATCATGCGGACGAGTCGCCGGAAACTGGTTTTGGGCTTCCAGCCGAAGGTTTTGGTGGCCTTGGTGGGGTCGCCGAGAAGATAATCAACTTCGGTGGGGCGGAAATATTGAGGGTCGATTTCAACATACTCGTTCCAATCGAGGTTCAGGTAGCGGAAGGCTTCTTCGAGGAATTGGCGGACGGAGTAGGCTTCGCCGGTGGCGACAACGAAATCGCCAGGCTCAGGCTGCTGCAACATCATCCACATGGCTTCGACGTAATCGCCGGCGAAACCCCAGTCGCGGCGGGAGTCAAGGTTACCGAGGTAGAGTTTCTTCTGTAAACCGACTTTGATGCGGCCGAGGGCGCGCGTGATTTTGCGGGTGACGAATGTTTCGCCACGGCGCGGGGATTCGTGAATGAAGAGAATGCCATTGCAAATAAATAGGCTATAGGCTTCGCGGTAGTTGACGGCCCACCAATGGGCGGCAACTTTGGCAACGGCATAAGGGCTGCGGGGATAAAACGGAGTGGCCTCACTCTGGGGAGGCTTGGCAGCGCCGAACATTTCGGATGAGCCAGCCTGATAGAAGTGAACCTGGCGCGTGGAATGGGCCATGTAGTCGCGAATCGAGTCGAGAAGACGCAGGGTGCCAACAGCAACCGAATCGGCGGTATACTCGGGGTTTTCAAAGGAGACCTTGACGTGGGACTGGGCGCCGAGGTTGTAGACTTCGTCGGGCTGGGCAATTTCAAGAATGCGGCGGAGGCCAGTCGAATCGGTGAGGTCGCCATAGTGCAGGTTTAGGTGGCGGCCAGCAAGGTGACGATCCTGGTAGATGTGGTCGATACGCGCTGTGTTGAAGCTGGATGAGCGTCGAATGATGCCGTGGACGGTATAGCCTTTCGCGAGAAGAAGCTCGGTGAGATAGGAGCCGTCTTGGCCGGTGATACCAGTGATGAGTGCAGATTTATTCATGAAGATTTAGCCCCGAAGGAATGCAAACGAACGCGCACAAAACAACAAGATTAGCAGGGGAGCGATGCATTCGAGAATATTCAGAAGGATTGTGGCCGATGCGGGCGAAGTAGCCGGACGCGCTTCGCGAGCGGGGGCCGAAAGAGTTTCGCGGTCAGCTATTCCTCGAATCATCCGCGCCTGAAAGCCTGAGTGCGGTTGGACGCAAAACCGACCACGACTAAAACAGTCTAGGATTGCAAATGCTCGCCGGTAAGGCGGATGTGGAGAGGGCCGAGGGAAATTTGGCGTTCGTAGCGGTGGTCGAGGGCAAAGTTGAAGCCGAGAAGAATGAGGCCCAGCTTGAGCAGCATTTCATACCAATGAAAGCTGTGGCCGCGGCCAATCAGACCTTGCAGCGTTTCAACACACATGGCAGAGACGAAGGCAAGCATGATGCCGCGGGTGAGGGCGTTGAAATGCCAGAACGCTAGCGGCGCCAAGTAGCCTACAGAGACAAAGAGGACGGCTTTCAGGGTTTTGTAGGCGTAGTGAGGCACTGGGGGGAGCGGTGGATTCGTAGGCAACAAGATGACCTCCACTAACACGGTGACGGCTACCGTAGTGATCCACAACGTGCGCAAGGTTGGCGTGAACACCTTCATCATTGGTAGTTTAGCCGAAATCGTAGCGCAGGCGAGCGTACAATTTCCGAAGAGTAAACTACCGCGGCGCGGTGTTGCGTAGGGATTTGGCGAAGCTGGGGATCGGGAGGGAGGAAGGGAAAGAGGGAGTGGGGGCGGGGGTTTTAGTGGCGGCGTAGGGCGCGGACGTCGTTGCTCTCTGCTGCCAATTTGCGCAAAATAGAGTATATGAGCGGTGAGTTTTGAAGGCGAGTTCGAAGGTTGGCTACGAAAGTGTGGCTGACGGCTTACTGCCCGAACGGTTCCGGAAAGTGGCGAAGAGCGTCGTGCCTTTTTGGGTTTTGGCGGTGCTCATCGGTTCGTTCTTACCTGGACATTCGAAGCAATTGCTCGGAACGGAGCCTAACGGGGGACATTATCATGTCGCCCTTCAGCACCGGCTTTCGCACTTCGTCGTGTTTGGAAGCACTGCTTTGTTGTTTCTGTTGACTGCCGAGCGACAACGAGACGAGGCTTGGCTTGCAGCGGCCGCTTTCTTTTTGGGCTGTTTCATTGAGCTTTTGCAGTTTGCGAAGGGATTGACGTCAGTTCTGGAGTGGTGGGATGTGCGGGATGACTTTTTTTCGGTAGCAGCTGTGTATTTACTCTTTGGGGTCGCGCTTTTGCCCCTGCGCGGGCGTTTCAGGAGTTCGTGACGCGCGGCTTTGGCTGCTGCAATCAGTAGGCGGGAAAAAGTCCGTGACCAAATGTTCTGCTATATGCAGTTGCCAAAGTGATCAGCACTTGCACCACCGCGAGGGTCAGTAACCATTGCGGGCGTTTGGCCCGCAACTCGGGCCAATATTGCAAAAGCAAAAGCAGCCAAAGCACCAAGAAAACCAGGGTGGTCGGCTCGAAATACCGCTGGAAGATCTGGCGATTTGGCAGAAAGGTGGCAGCCCATGCTAGATAGGAGCCAAGCCAAAGTATTCCACGTTCGCGACCCACGAATCTAAAGAGGACAAGCGACATATTGGCGAATAGCGCGCCGCCGCAGGGCGCAAGGATCAGGAAAACGATCGAGCGGCTTGATAGAACTGGCAAATGGGCAACGGCTGCCCAGAGATAGCCGCCAAAACGCCCCATTGCCTTGCTGTAGTCCGAGCGGCTGATCGACGCGAGAATAACTCCACTGACTGCTCCTAGCAGCGTCCACCGGTTCAGGATCTCTTCACGAAGATCGCCTATCGGTAGTGCAAGCCGGTAAAATGGCCCAAAAATAGCGAAAACGGCAAGAATGTAGCACAACGAGACTGCCGAACCGCTCTCGTTTTGGTATGAAACGACGTGCCACTTTGGCGGGACCAATCCGTGCCAGTACTGGGCGAGAATGGCTAGAATCGCAACCGGTGCAAGCGCCGCAATGGGCGCGAAACGCCGAAGGGACTTCGGCTTGGCGGAAAGGGCTTCGTGCATGCCGCGCAACGCAATTGGGAAAGCGGTCCAAACGTTCATCTGACGTATGAACGTTGCCGCGCTCCCGAGCGCTGCGCAGCCCCAGACCGAATTTCTCTCGAAGTCGCGCAGAGCCATGGCCAGGGTGACCGCAACACATAAAAGCGCGGGGTTGTCCGTTACGACCCAAGACGCACCTTTGACGAAGAAATTTGAGCAGACAAGCGGCAACAGGGTCGCGGTTGCGAGAGGGCGAGAATGTGCGGGAAACAGGCCCCACAGCAACCAGAGCAAAGCAAGGCTCACGAGCCACGTGACGAACCGAAGCGGCCACGTTTCCGTCGTCGTTATCAGAGAGACGGTTGCTAAGAAGTAGTGATAGCCAGGGGAGGCGGCGGATAGGGAATCGCTAACGATATCCAGTCTCGGCCAGCGGGCTCGAATTTGCCTGACCGCTGGCAGATGATAGGTCCTCTCATCTTTTGTGTAACCGTTCGCGTCAGGCGCGTCAGAAAGGATCAGAGGTACACACAGTAACGCGAAGAGTAAAGCAATGGGAGCGAACGAGGCGCCAAGCTTTCGAGCTAGAAAAGCACCCGCAGTGGCGACTTGCGTTGGCGTCGTGGTGGTAGCCAAAGTTTTTTGTCTCGGAGTTTCTGTTAGGTTCGGATTAACGAGTTGCTTCGATTCGAGATCGCGGCCTTCTCCGGCTCAACGACCGCTAATGCTTCACCGCCGTAAAAGATTTTGTGAGACCAAGGAACTTTTCGCGGTAGAGAACGGCATCCGGGAAGAGTGCTCGCAGTTCGGACTTTCTCAACAGGCGGAACTCGCTCACCGCTGCGACCGCCGCTTCCCGAGTTGGTTGGCGGTTCTTATGACCCAGCGACATCCGACGGATGATCTCCACTCGCGCTGAGAAAGGTAGCCAGTGAAAAAATGGGCAAAGAAAATGCGGCTCGACAGGAAACATCATGTTGGGGGTCTGGACGAAGTACGTCTTTCCGACCCGCCGGATCTCGTCAGCCATTCGTTGCTGATTCGCGTAGGTATGCAGGTGTTCGATGACGGAATTGGAAAACACCACGTCAATGGCCCGGTCAGGAAATTCGTGAAGGTTTCGCGCATCCCCGGCTATGGCGGTGAAGTTCGGGTGTGTTACGGTGCCCTTAAAAAGATTCAGCAAGATAATTTTGTGAGGAGTGTCCGTGAATCCCATTACCTCCCAAAATTCCTGACGTCCTCCCACGTCCAAAATCGTGAGCGGGGAGCGATCAATTTTCGAAATAAATTCGCGAAACAACGCAAACCGTTTCTTTCGGAAGGAGGCTGCCAATGAAGTGTGCGACGTGCTGCTGGACAGGTTTTGGAGTAGCGCTCTCATAGTTCTCGGGCTTTAGTCAACTGACGCACGAAGTGGGTGCGCAATGAGCGATCTCTAGAGTTTTCCGAGCCGCCCGTTGATTGTAATTAGCGCAGCACTAAAGGCATCCAGTCCAAGCTTCGCCTTGCCGTTGCGCAATTCGAGTTGTTCGTTTGCCAGCGGTTTGAAGGTGCCCTCAGCTGAAACTGTCGCGTTGGCCAAGGTAACACCTGCCGTGGCCGACGGTGACGGTGCTTTAAGCCGCCAAACGCTCGCCACCGATTGGCGATGAAGGTTCGGTACGCTTAGATCAATCGAAACCCTTTCGGTTTCACGATTGAAGACTGCGATCCTCACATCCTGGGCTGACTGAGCCGCGTATGCCGTCAGGTCTTTCGGCGAATTGAGGCTGACGCCTAAAAGAGTGGTGCCCAGGAACTGCCGAGCGAAGAGCATCCCGTAGTAAAGGGGACGCGCGGAGTATCGCTTTGCAGCAGATTCAGCAATGTGTGTGTAGTAGCCTTCGCCTCCGCCGTGAAAATTGATGCCAGCTACGCCCTTCTGTGCTAAGAAAAGCATAAAGTCGGCTCCCCACAACGCTGAGGCAAAGGTGTTGCTAAGGCCAGCTTTGCCGCCAAAATAAAAGCTATTCGCTTCGGTCAGCCGGTAGGGAACGCCCAGCCGCTGCGCGATTTGTAACGGCGCACTTATATTATTGTCGATGGGTCCGCGGTGGTGTTCGAGGAAGTCAAGGTTAACGTTTGGATCGGTTGCGGGGCCTTCGTAGTAATGGGTTGTCAGCGCCGTAATATCATGCCCGACATCGGCGGCAAACCGGGTGACCCAGTCCAGTTTTAAGGCTGTGTCCGGCCCGGCGAGGGGGGCCTTGGGCAGACGGGCGCGTACGGCGGAAGAGTATAACTTCCACTTGGCGATATACTCCTCGTAAGTCAAGGGATGCCCCCATCTCTTGTTTCCTTGCCTAAGATTTTCCGGTTCATTACCAAACTGGAAGGCAGCGAGACGGTCCCCAACGGCCGCCGAGACGTGATCGGCTTCGTCTGCGGTGGTGTCGGCATCGACACTAATAACGTTGAGTCCATAGATGACTTTCCACCCCGTGGCGCGGAGAAAGCCGCCGAGATTGTCTATGGCCGTTTGGGTGATCGGGAAAAAGAGTTTTGGATCTCTTCCGACAGATTGAGTTTGCGCCTTCGTTAGTAGTGGTTCGGGTGCCGCGTTGGACGCCCAAACGGAGTAAGCGGTCGCGTTGCCGCCAAGGCGAAGAACGCCCTGGGGCCCAAGGGTGCGGAAGTAATTGACTAGTTCGTGGTTGTCTGGGGAGAAGCGCTCGGGGGTGGCAAGTTCCTCCGTTTCGAAGCTTAACCCGAGGAACTCTTGCGGAATCTTGGAGCCTTCTGTGCCCGTGACTTCGACCGTAGAAGGCAGTCTTTGTGCGCCGAGAACCTCCCCCGCCGCGGCGGTCGCAATTGTTTTGAGCAGCGTTCTGCGAGAGAAAATAGCGCGCTCGGGTCCATCCAGATTCTTGGCCGCATTCATTCTTTTCTCGTTTTCTATGTTCTTTGGGCTGGGGAGCCGGCAGTTGTTCTGCGCACGGTTTCTGAATTTCGCAGAATTTCAAGGTCAGTTTCTTGGTAGGTAGCCTTTGCCTGTTGGTCGTTGCCGTCATCTTGTGTGACATTGGTTCGGTAGAGAGAGACTTTCTGCGTTCCGGGAATTATGGGGAAGTGGCGGGCGCGCCTAGAGATCTGCCTGACCTTAATTCCGGCGCGGATCGCTTGTACATGCAACCAAATATCGTCGTTAGCAGGGCAGCAGGCTTCGAATGCAGATCCCGCCTTCTTTAATACCGATTGGAAGGATGGCGGATAGACCGTTCCCGAAACGCCCGTCGGAACGTTGCGAAAGCTGGCATCCGTAGACGTGCAGAGTTCCCAGGTGTGATACGGCCGCATGTCATGACCGTCTGCCTCAACGACACGCGCTCGATAGCAGTTGACGGCATTTGAAAACTCTCGGTACGCCTCAATCAGCGTTCTCAGCCAGTAACGCGGGTAGATGATATCGTCGTCGGCCGTCACCAATGGCGAATGAAAAGAGTGCTCGGATTCTATGTAAGGGTAATATTTTGTGTGCGGGCCGTAATTCCTGGTGAGGAGCACCTCCAGTCCGCGGTCCTGGAGCCTTCGGATTGGAGCCGGAAGATTCTGGAACAAAGAACTATCGTCTAACCAGAGAATGATCCGGGAGGGGAGCAGATGCCCAAGCGCAACGGATTCGATCGCGAGATGAACCTTTAAGATGCGTTCACCGTGCGTAGTAAGCGACACCACGGGACCGCCCAATTGAGTGATCAGGCTCCGTCGATATTTGTTTAGAAGCGAGAGCTGAGCGATATTGAAACAGCCGCGAATTACCCTAAGTGGTGCTCGATAGGTATCCCTGAGCCGCCACCTGTAGTCCGTAGCCCAAAGGCTCCGATCTCGCAACGAAGGAGTACTCAGGCGTTGGCGCTGAGGCGTTTTCATTTCTATCCCTTCACTTCCGTCCGCAATAGTCGGATATCCTCTGGCGTATAGGTCGCCTTCACTTGCCGGTCGTTCTCGATTCTGTTGTTTTCAACCCAAAGGCCTTCCTCCTGGGTTCCTGGAATCTCAGGAAACTTACTGGGGCGTGGACGGACCTGCTTAGTCTCTTGGCCGCGACGGAGTGCCTGCACGTGAAGCCAGAAGTCATCGTTCCTGGCGCAGCACTCTTCGAAGGCTCGGCCCGCCTTTTTCAACGCTTGGAGGAACTGCGCCGGATAGATTACGCCAGAGACTCCCTGAGCTATGTTCAGTGCGCTCGGCTTGGTCGAGTTACACATCTTCCACGTTCCAAATTTCGCTATGTTATTCCCGGCCACTTCAATGACTTTTGCTGCATAACAATGTGTCAAGTTTGAAGATTCTCGAAAATCTTGTACTAAATCTCTGAGCCACCAGCGGGGGTACAGAACATCGTCGTCGGCGGTGACTAGCGGCAGGTTGAATCTTTCTTCCGACTCGACATATGGGTAATACTTTTTGTGGGGCCCGTAATTCTTGCAAAGCTTAACTTCTAGTCCGCGCTGCTGGAGGCGGCGGAGTGGCTGCGGAAGGTTGCGAAATACAGTCTCGTCATCCAGCCAGAGGATCATTCTGGAGGGGCGCGTGCTCCCTCTGGCGACGGTCTCGATAGCGAAGTAAACAGTATCAACTCTCGGCCCGTAAGTGGTTAGCGAAACTACCGGACCGTCCGGCCGCGTAATGGAATCTCGACTATACCGATTGACCAGTGAGAGCCAAGTCGTCCGAATCTGCAAGATAAGCAGTCGCAATCGGCGCCAAATGACGCGAAGGGGCTGGCTAAGAAGCTGGAATAAACTCATGCGTGATGCTTTTCTTAGTAAGTACTTGGAGAATTTGCCAATTTAGGACCCCCAGAGCGGCATCGGTGGCCAGGCTGGACCATGCAGCACCGCGCCATCCATAATTCGGAATCAACCAAAGATTCAGGCCAAAGTTAAAGGCCGCAGCCGTGATTTGGGCGAGAGTCCGGTAGTTCTGCTTCCCAGCCCCGGTTAAGGCGCAGCCCGTCATCAAATGCATACTGCGAAAAACGGGGATCAAACATAGCCAGCGAAGGGCGGTCGCGCTTTCCGCAAATCCTTGTCCAAAGATTCGCGGAATAAGAGGTGCCGTTGCAAACATTGCCACCGCGGATAAAAGAGACAGCGGCAAAGCTCGCCTCAGGAGACGATTCGACAATTCGCGCGTGGCTTTGAGGCCGGAACGACCGAGTTGGAAGAACTGTGATAGCGCTGCCGCCTGAATTGATGTTACAGGCATGGTTGCAATATCTACAACCCTGTAAGCCATGGCGTAAATGCCGTTCGCTGAGTTCATCCCATAGTGGCTCAACATCGTCTTATCTATGTCGTTATAGACGGACGAGGTGGATGCGGCGAAAGAATAGCCAAATCCCTCCAGGCCATGATCGGTAATAATTTTCTTGCTCAGCGTGGGCCAACCAAAACGGACCGTCACAGTTAGGGCTGCGGCTGCTGCGGCCAGAACAGAGACAATCGTACTCGCCACTGCCCACTGCCAAGCCGAGGCATGATGAAGCAGTAACAGCATCGCGACTGCGGCGAGCGCCCGCATAAAGCTAGTAAGAACTGTGAGGGCAGCGGTGATCCGCAATTGCTCGAATGCTTGGAAAATCCGCCCGATTTCCATCGTGAGCGGCTGACACAAGCAGTTGGCAATGCCCGCGAGCAATACGAGCGATGCGCTGGCAGGGTTTAGTAGATGAGGCGCTAGCCAGTGCAGCACAACGCTGAGAGCCCCACCGATTCCGAACGCAAGTAACAGAATATTGCCCCAATATGGAGCGAAAGCACTCCGATTTCCGGAAACGTAGCGCAAAAACACCGTCCCCGATCCCAGAGTGCTGTAGTTTGCCAGCAGGCTAGTGAATGAAAATGCACCGACGAAAACACCGTACTGCACGGCGCCCAGTAACCGCGCGAGGACCACAAAATAAAGGGCTTGGAAAAGAAGGCTAGCCACTTGGCCAGCCATCATCCAGCCGGCGTTTTGCAGCAGTGTGCTTTTGAGCACACGCTGCCACTTACGACGCACGAAATTCAGGTGGCGGCCCTCAGGCTGCGAATCTGCCGCGCCTGTGCGGATAGGCTAACATAAGCCATCGCGAATACTAACCACTCCAAGGTAAGTGCGTCCATGATTTTATCGCCGCCCAGCAACGAGAGCAAATTCAAAAAGATCATCATCACGCACCATTGGATGTATTTCGATGAGTTGCCGCCCAGACAAGTGACTATGTTGCGGCAACACTGAACTACTAGAATGAATAGGCAAATAACGCCCACGATACCCAGCTCCAGCCAGATTTCAAGAATCGGATTCTCTGCGTTCCCGAGTCCGATTAGGCCCGAACGAAGCGCAAAGTTAGCGGATTCCCCAGTCAGCCCAATGAAAAAGGCTCGGTAGCCGAAACCGAGAAGGGGAGTTTGCTGCAACTCTGTAAAAATAGCTGAATAGATGACGGTCCGCCCGGTCAATGTTGGGTCTTTCCCGAGCATAATGGCTATCTCTGCGGAGTAGGCAACCCCAGTAATCACCACTAAAGCAATTAGTGGAACCGCAAACGCCACTATTAGTCGTTTCTCGGAGCGTCCAGTTCTCCGAAAGACCTTCAAAAACACCACGAACGCTACGGAAATTGCAAACAATAGCCAGCCCGTCCGGGCTTGGGACATAATCACACAAACAAGAGCCACTACAAAATAGAGTCCTAATGCCGCTTTTTGGAAAAACCCGCTAGCACGTACATAAAAAGCGGGCATGACCAAGTAACAAACGGCTGTGGCAAACGGATTCTTCTGCGTGCAAATTCCTTGCCAGGCGCCATTTCCGTGAAAATTGTCTATCCCCATCGACGGAAGAAATGCGATTGTGCCTAAGCTTAGGGCAATCATTATGATGCCGGCGGAAAGAAACAATTCGACTTGCCTTTCGGGGGTAAACCGCAACGTTGCATAGACAGCGAAAAGAGTAACAACTAAGTTGGCTAATGCGTAAACTAAAGAATTCAAAGGCGCTTGCGACCACAGTGGAGAAAGCAGGGCCAGCAGAGGCAGCAACAAGAGGAGTTTGTCTCGCTTAAGAACAGTTGCGATCCTGCCAGCCGACTTGAACATCGCGAAACAAAGGGTTGCGCAGACAAAAAGCAGTTCGAGGCGCGAAAGCGTTGAGCCCGACCCTGTACTTGTTAGTGCTTGGGCACCGTACTGTGATTCCTGATTTTGAGATTGATGGTCAATCGAAAAACTTCCATGAGCCGTTAGGAACAACAGTGGAAAGAGGAGAACCCAGCTGATCACTAGCTGATAAACAGGCTTGCTAACGAATTGACGCAGTGCATGTCTGTCGGCTGGCAAAAACGATTGGGCTTGGTTCATCTCTAAGATCAATTCCCGGTACGCAGCACCAGATCGCGAATGGCTCGCCGCGTTTTAGGGCTCACCATATACACACCCAAGAACATACAGACCGCCTGCACGCTGGGCCTGCCATGGAAGCAGCACTCGAACAACAATGGAAAAAAGGACCTTGTCTTTGCTCCCTGCCCGGCGGCCAATCTGGCGCAATGGTAAGCGATGAAACGAGAATAGGCCATCCGCGTCATTCTGTCTCGATTTTGGCGGCCCCAAGCAAGACTAAGTCTCCAACCAAAATTATGACTTACGCTCCCGCCTTCGCTTCCGTTGAAAATCGATAAGGGCGTCGGAACAATTCGCAGACTGACGTCGCGATCCCCTGAAGCTCGCAGAAGCCAGTCCCAGTCTTGGTGCCCTTTCAGGTCGCCTCGAAACGGGTTCCTCAGGAAATATTCTCGCGGGCAGACGAAAGTCGATGTCTGAAACCCACTGCAGTAATCGAACATATGCTCGCTAAAGGGTTCTAGGCCTGGGAGTTTCTTGGGCCAAATGATATCCGCCTTTCTAGGGCGGCGATAGATAGATGGGCAGACAACCACAATAGAAGCCCCAGTCGAGTCGGCTTTGGCCAGAGCAATCTGTCTATCAAGCTTTTCGGGAAGCCACTCATCATCGTCATCAAGGAGCGCAATCCATTCTCCCTTCGCTTCTCGAACGCCGATGTTGCGCGCTTCGCTCCCGCCCACGTTCTCAGCAAGACTGATAACTCTGAGACGTGGTTCAGCTAGGGCCTGGAGAGCTTCCACCGTTGTTAGATCAGGGCCGTCCACCACCACTACGGTTTCTATCTTTGAGTAGGTCTGGCTGAGTGCGCTACGCACTGCGCGGCAAACGATTTCTGGGCGGTTCCGAGTAGGGATAACTACACTTACTAAGGGCAAGTCATCGCTAAGGCTCATGTATTCTAGCTTGACCTAGTGGTCCGTGAATCGGTCCTCTCGCCTGCGAAGTACAATGCCCAGCAGCATCATTGGCTCGAGCAGGTAGCGCCTCCACAAGCGCCTGGGTTCCGTCACGAGCCGAAAGAGCCATTCTAATCCCAACTGACCTAACCACCTCGGCGGCAGAGGAATCGCACCGGCCACGTAATCTATTAGTGCGCCGCATGCGAGTACGACGTTGGCGTTGAGTTCCGCTCTGTTCTCAAAGATCCAGCGCTCTTGAACCGGCATCCCCATGCCGACCATGAGGATGTTGGGGGCATAAGCTTGAACGGTCTTCACAACGCTTTCGCTCTCTTCGTGAGACTTAGCTTTGTTGAAATAGCCATGGTGGCCCTCAATTTCGATTCCAGGCCAGCGGCGCTTGATCTCTTCGATTCCTTTTTCCAGAATGTCGGGCCGAGAACCCAGGTAGAACACTCGCCACCTGTTTTCGCGAGCTTTCTCCATAAGGCTGGGAAGCCAGTCCATGTATCCAGTTCGCTCATTCCTGCTTATCGGTTGCCCGAGGAGTTTAGCCAAGAGAACAAAAGACATGCCATCGACGTGGACGTATTTCGCGATCTCGAAAAAGCTGCGCATGACCGCATTACTGTAGAACAGATAGAGGCTGTGCAGATTATGGTTTCCTATTACTGCCTGTTCGCTCGAAGCGATTGTTCTGGCTACTATTCGGTTCAGGTCGTCGGTGCTAAAGGCGTTCACCCAAGCGTCCAAGATTTTATATCGCGGTTCAACCGCGTCCGAATGAAGCGGAAATCCTACGTGTTGAGATCGCGCGCGGGCCGTGCCAGTGGACATGTTATAGGTTATTGCGAGCTGAGGTTTAATGGCTTAGAGGTCGTTGACTGTAGTTTTCTGCTCTCTCGGAGAGCGAGCGTTTGTACCTGGACGGGACTAGATCACGCACGAGGGTCAATGTGCGTAGATCAAGGCACTCGTGGCGCTGTTGGCGATGGATGAACTGGCCACTGCCATGTTCTTCATCCAATTGAACGGCACAAAGAGTATGTCGTCCGGCTGCAGCGCAATATCCGGTTTCTTGCCGTTCTGGATGAGCGCCAGATCGAGCTTCATGTCTTGGAGCCCTTCTGGTGTCTTGCGGATCAGCCTGGTTTTGGAAAGCATCGCTGTATGGGTTGCCGTTCCGGCGAGCGCTACGGCTTGGAGGACGGACATTTTCGAATCGTTCGTCACGATGGGGAACCCGCCAGGGTGCGCGACATCGCCGAGGACATAGACCACCGGTGCTTTGGGTACCAACACAACATCCCCGGGGTTCACCAAGACTTGGTTGTCCATCGCCTCCCGGGAGGTGTTTGACAGGAAATATTCGACTTTGTCGTGCGCGTCTCCGTGCCGCTCGACCGCGATGTGACGATCGGCAAGCTCCGTCAAGCCGCCGGCTATTGATAACACCGAAAGGATGGATCTTGGAGCGGTGATTACATAGGATCCTGGTTGATTCACTTGGCCCAAAACAGAAACCTCAGTGTTCACTTCTTGGATTGTAACCGAGACGCGAGGGCGCAGCATGAACTGTTTCTCTTTTAGCGTTGTTTCAATCAAGCTAGCGGCAGCGCCAGGAGTGAGTCCCGCGACTTTGACGTCACCGATAAACAGCAAGGGAACGGTTCCCGCGTCGGTCACGCGGGGCCGTTGCTCCATCTCCGGTGTGTCAAATACTTGGATGTGCAGGCTATCGCCCGGCGCGATTAGGAGACTTTCCTGTGCAAGGACAACTCCGCCGGTCCAGGCGAAAAGAACCAGCAAAGCTTCTGAAAGTTTACTAAGCATTCCTTTGCCTCTCGTTGTAAACGGAGTCTTTGTATCCATAGTATTGGTAATAAGCGCCGGAATCGCGACGTACGGCATTGAGGACGATGCCGATTTTACTGCGCTCCAGTTGAGTTTGAAGCATTCGGTAGCTGCGATCCAGCGATTGCCGTTCTGTGATGTCGTGGCGGGCCAGCAGGAGGGTGAAATCGACCATCGTGCTTAACACCACTGAATCGGTTACCGGCAAAACGGGGGCCGCGTCAATCACAATGAAGTCGTAATGTTCTCGCCATGATTCTACGGCTTGCCGCATCCTCTCGGAGTCCAGCAGTTCAGCGGGGTACGGCGGGGGGACTCCGGCTGTAAGAACGGTGAGATTCGGCATCTCCCTCGATACCATACCCAGGTCTAACGGGTCCTGAACTTTTCTGGCGCCGGCGAGGAAAGCACTAAGACCCTCGTCGTTTGGTAGGTTCAGTTTTCGGTGTAGCGTCGGACGACGGAGGTCGCCGTCGACCAATAGGACTTGCTTCCCTTGCTGGGCAAGTTGAGCTGCCAAGTTCACGGACAACATGGTCTTGCCTTCACCCGCCACGGAGCTGGTTACCAGAATCACTTGAGGCGGCGAACCGGAGCGGGACAATAAGAGAGAAGTGCGAAGAGCCCGGATGCCCTCGACGTAAGCGGACCACGGATCGCTTAATGATAACAAGTCGGACTTTTCGTGCTGCGCGAGCAATGCTGCGCCGTACTTGCGTACACTTGGAGCGGTTGCGGGAGTAAGAGCGGCATGATGGTGGCGCCTGCTCTTGCTATGGAAAGGTAGAACACCGAGGGGCACTTCGCCTAGTTGCGCTTCGAGTTCAGACAATCCACCGATCTTGTTGTCGAGGTTATCGCGCAGCAAGGCCCCGCACAGCCCAAATAAAAGCCCCGCAGCCACGGATATGGCAAGATACAGCGGGACATTCGGACGCGCAGGCTTGGCCGGGACACGAGCGGGATCGACGACGGAAATGCTGCTCACTTTGAAATCCGCCAGGACGCCTGCCTGCTTGAGCTGTTTAAACAGCGTTTCGTATAGCGTGCGGCTTTGATCGGCTTCCTGGCGAAGGATCGTATAGGCCATGGTCTTATCGCCCAGGGCATCCGCCTGCAACTTGAGGTCGAGATACACCTTGCGAGCATTATTTTCTACCGCCGTTGCCACATCAGCGTCGTTCTTGGCGCGGTCGGCCAAACGCGCGACTTCGGTGGCGATGGAGCCGTTAAGAGCGTCGAGTTGCTGTTGCATTTCGTCGAGCTTTGGATAGGCGGGACCGAACTTGGCCGAGGCTTGGGCAAGCTGGGCCTTCAGCGTGTCCTGTTGCATGCGCAAGCTCTGGATCAGACTTAGCGCATTAGTGGTACCTGAACTCGTGAGCGCGGCGCTTCCGCTTAGACTAGAGATGGCTTCCGGATCTCCAGTTTTGGCTGCTTGGTAGATGGCATCCTTGGCGATTCGGTTTGACTGCGCCTGCGTATAAGAGGTGGTGGCCTGCTGCAACTTGTCAAGGACTGAGCTGTAAACCTGCTCCCGGCCCATGGCATCAACGCCTCCTAGACTCAGAACACCGGACTCTCGCTGGGCATGAGCGAGTTGCGCTTGCATGTCTTCGCTCTGTTTGCGGAGATCGGCGAGTTGAGCCGAGAGGTAATCGGCGATGTGAGCAGTGGCGGCATGACGGGTTTCGAAGTTGTAGTCGCTAAGTCCTTGCACTAGATGATTCACTATATCGGCCGCAAGCCGGGGGCTAGGGCTTAGATATTCAATATCGATAAGACGGGTGCCAGCGACTGGCTTGACTTTCAAGTTCTTGGCAAACACCTTCAGAACATTAATCCGATCGCGCGGCGACAGGCCAAGGTCCACTTGATCGGGCGGGCCGAATTGAGCGTCAGAAGGACCTTTGGGGGAGACGATCTCCAAAACCCAAGAAATCGGATTAAACTTGGCCTGAAAATCTGAGGTCGAGGTAAGGTTGAGATCGTGGATGACTTTGAGGGCGAGGGAGTCCGACCCGAGGATGCCTACCTGGGTTTGAAGAGTTATATTGCCCTGGAGCGCGTCTGAGAAACTCGTATCGCTGGCGTCAGGCGCGTCGAGGCCTAGCTGGGTGCCTGATTCTTTCTGCACCTGAATTTCCGCAGTGGCCAAATAGCGGCGTGTGCTGAAAACGCAGAGGAGCGTTGCCGCGCCGACAAACAGCATAATCGTGCCGAGCACGACGGAGCGGCGGCGCCCAGTCACCCTCAATAGATCTTTGATCGTGAGTTCTTTCTCCGGAGGAGGGACATTGATGGTCGGGTAGGGTCTGGAGACGACGAGTAAATCTTGCGGGGGGGACGGTTGCAATGGGTTCATGGGATATCTTCGTAGTGGGAATTCTCGATAGCTAGACTAAGATTGGCCACGCATGAAAACAAGACGACGACCGCGTGCCCGGTCCGATGCTTTCTAGGAGACGAGCACCGCCGTAAGAGAACAAGTATTGATTCGTCAAATTCTTGCATACAAGTCATTGCCGACAGCCAAACGGCTACCACCCGCATATAGCACAAGGTACGGCGGTAGACCAAACCTATGGAGTTTTGGCTGTCCAGGCCGAAACGCGCAAGGTTAATCATACCGCCGTAGATGGCGACACATTTCGCCCCCACGGCTACGCGAGCGGCCACGGAATCGACCCAGCATGTCCCACGCATCAGCGCAATCCGAAAGCCTGTCCGCTGCATGACCTATACAGACTGAATGCCGCTAGAGCGGCAGATACGTATGAATGGATGCAATGCGCGGCGGTCCCCACGTTTTAGCTGCCCGTCCCGGAGACGACGACGGCGATCGTGCGGAGAAGGATATTGATGTCGAGAGCGAAGCTCCAGTTTTCGATGTACTGCAGATCGAGCGAAATATAGCGGTCAAAGGAAGGGTGGTTGCGTGCCTCGACTTGCCACAGGCCGGTGATCCCCGGGGCGGCTTCGAGGCGGCGGAGGTATTCGAGCTGATATTGTTTTACTTCATTCGCCAGCGGGGGCCGCGGGCCGACGAGACTCATATCGCCTTTGAGAACATTCCAAAGCTGCGGGAGCTCGTCGAGGCTGTATTTGCGCATAAAGCGGCCTGAGCGTGTCACGCGCGGGTCGTCTGCGATTTTGAAAAGGATGCCTTCACGCTCGTTGAGGTGGTGAAGATGGGTTTGTTGGTAGTCGGCGTCGGCGACCATAGTGCGGAATTTGTAGCACGAGAAATCACGGCCTTTTCTGCCGACGCGGCTAGAGATGTAGAGGATAGGACCTGGGGAATCAAGCTTGACGATCACGGCCAGCAGAAGAAGGAGCGGAGCAAGTAGGGCCACAGCGAAAGCGGAGACGAGGACATCGAGGGCGCGTTTGAGTTTCAGCGAGACGGCTGGGATAGAGCGATGGGCGACGGCCATGCTGGGGAAATCGCCAAGGTAATGGAGGTGCGCGCCGAAGGCCATGCCGTCATAGAGATCGGGAATGACGCGCACACCAAGGCCGGATTCGCGGGCATCGGCGATAGCTTGGATGACTGTGGGGCGGTGTTGGGAGCAGATGATAACTTCGTCCGCGAAGTGGGAGCGGCAGAGGGTTTTAAGGTCGGCGGGGCTACCGAGGATTTTGGGTGGCCTAACGGTGGCGGAAGCTTGAGTTTCAAGGGCTGGGGCCGTGGAAGTGCTGGTGGTGAGATGGCCGAGAACGACGAAGCCCAGTTGACGGTGGAGGGTAAGGTGGTGAGCAAGGGCGAGCGCCATGGGGTCAATGCCCACGATAATGACGTTGTGGCACGAAAGGCCGTCGGCAATGGCTTTACCGAGGGACCAGCGGCGGAATTCGCGCCAGCCGACCATGGAGAGAAGAGCGAAGACGGCGGTTATACCAATAACGAGCCGAGACGTGGATTTAACGCCGGAGACGAAGAGGCTGCCGCCAAGGAGAAAGGTGGCGGTGAGGATAGATTTCAGGATCGCGAGGACTTCGCGGTAACGGGAGATGGGTTGATACACCGAATATAGGCCCTGCGTATGGCAGAGCAGGACGATGAGGACCGCGTACAGGATGGAAATGCCAAGATGATCGGCGAGGGCGATGGGCGGGGTCGGTTTGTTTTGAGCAGAGAGGAAACGCCAGGCGATGGCGAGGAAGGCACCGGTCGCGATGGAAGAAAAATCTGCCGCGACAAAAAGCCACTGACGGCGGCTAAAGGCACGAGTTGCCACCGGCGAGGGGCGTTTGGACAGAGTGATGTCGAAAGACGGCTGGGTGGGGTAGGTAGTGGACCGCGCTAGTTTTGTTCCAAGACTTGCCATAGTTTCCTAGTTTCTCGGGGGTATGGAAAATGTTTGCCGCCGAATGGTAGCGGCTTGGTCGGCTGCTACCGCACAGCGGACGCCGAACTAGGGCGCTGGCACTTGCGAATGAGTTCTGAATTCCTCTTATTCAGGAGTATCTTGGTGGCCTTCGGCTTCCACGACGAGGCGGTGCAGGCGGACTTCGAAGTCGCGGACACGGGCGCCGACAGCGTTTTGGGCGGCACCGGGGAAGGGTGGTTGGGGTAAAGCGTTGATCGCCACGGCATCGGTTCCGGAGACGGATCGGTTGCCTCTGTTGAAATAGAAGTCAGCGGATTCCGCATTCGTCAGTATGGAGTCGGAAACTGATCATGCAGTTTCGGAATTTAAATCCCCGCAATCGCGTCCAGGGACATGGACGACGAGCGGGTGCGGTAGGCGAATGAATACTCTTAGACGAAACCTTACCGCCAAGGTGAGTGAGGCAAAATGAACAATTAACCGTGGGTGCCGTGGACGAAAGCGCTTTTGCAGGCTCCGCCATTTCACTCCCATTCTGCAAGGTTTTCGGATCAGTGCATGACCCGAAAAAAACTTGAGTGGTACAAACCCTTTTACCATGAATCAACGGAAAGCTCCAAGGCCTAGAAGTTTACGGCTAGTAAGGTTACGGGTTCGAGGAGGAGCAAGGCAAAGGGAGATTGCGTTCGATAAAACGGAACAGTCAACCAAGAGGCGCGAGACGGATTGCTCCCATGACGGAAACCTGTGTCGGGGGACCCGGTGTTGGTCCAGAAGCCACCGTTTTGTTAGGAGCAGATCAAGCTGATGGTGTGTCATTGAACAAACGCCGAATCGTTCTTCTCGTGCTCGGAAGGGCGTTAGCCGCAGCACGCTGGTAATTGGCACGGCCTGTCGTGATCGATTGCGCAGGTGCTTGAAGAAATGTGGGACTGAGAAGTTTTTTTTCAGATGGCGACCGGCTAGCGGAACTCGCCCTAATGGAGTTGAGAAGTAACCTTTTGACTGGTTTGCGGATGTTCTCGATATGTCTGAAAATCCCGATCCGCGGTACAGTTGACGCTTAGGCCTACCGGCCTTGGCCCTCGAGTATATCTGTTGCGATGCGTCTATAGACGCCGGGAGCAAAGATTTCGCTTGCGATACGCCGCCGTCCCCCGGGTGTGCCTAAGGCGTTTCGCAAAACACGCAAACGGCGCACAAGAACTGTTGAGTACATGTAGACTGGGTCGAGGAATCGGAGGGGTGGCAGTGCTCTAAGTAGCTTTCTGCGGAGCCAGCGGAGGTATGTGAGGCCGGTTAAGCGGATTGCAAATGGCGTCTCGGAGCCTAGCGTGTCTCGCACTTGAAGCAAGTGCATGGCCAAGACTCCCGGACGGCCCACTTTGCGGAACTGATGTTGGATGAAGCTCCAGTCGATTTCGTTATCGAAACGGCGGCGGAGGAGCAGCAGATCGCGCATCGCCCGAAGAGGCGGCCAAATGCGCTCATTGTAGGGAT
This sequence comes from Bryobacterales bacterium, assembly GCA_003167495.1. Taxonomy (GTDB): domain Bacteria; phylum Acidobacteriota; class Terriglobia; order Bryobacterales; family Bryobacteraceae; genus Bog-105. The sequence continues at coordinate 49,541 of PMSX01000157.1, forward strand.
GCTGGATTTGGGAGTGCATGATGAGGTGCGTCATCAGATGAGTTGGGGAAGGTAGGCGGACTCGCGTGCCTTGGAAGTCGAACTCTGTTGAGTGCTCGATCACTTCTGAAGCGGGAAGCAGCGAAGAACATAAGCCCATGCCTAAGCTGTGGTGCAACTCAAAAAAGATCGACCCCTTTCGCCGCAATGGCGGGTGGTGGTGCCGAAACTCTGCTAGGCGATCATCGCTGCCTTGCTCGAAACCATTTCGCGAAAGAACGTCTACCGCGGTTTGAAGTTGAAGTTTGGGTATAAGGAGGTCGACGTCCCACAAGTAGCGCCCAGCGGGGCTCGGGTAGACACCGGTTAGGAAATAGGCCGATCCCTTGAGAAGCACCGGTTCAATGCCGACCTGGTTCAGCAGGTAAGCGACGACAGCCAGTTCAGAAAGGATTTGCTGGTTACGTTCGAGGTTGAGGTTTTCGACGGCGGCAAGGAAACTTTTTGCATCTGCGGGAATTTCTGTCAAGACTCCAAGTTCTTGGAACCGGGCGTGCAGCGCCGGAATCATGAGTTCATCCTCCGCAGCTCGAAACAGGTCTTCCCACACGAGGTTCTTCGCAATCAATTCTTCGCGCGCTTTTGAAGCGGTCCGGTCGCTGAAACAGACCCTGAGTAGATTTGCCGGTTTCATTGGGACTGGGCTACGACCGGCCTCGGCTGAAGCGAAAACTGTTCATTCAGGACCGCATTGACGGCTTCTGAGACGGTTCTCGATCTTAACCTTGGTTCGGAGTAGTGATCCTCGCTGTTCGGCCCTTGATTGCGGTTGACCAACACTGCCGGTATCCCGAACTTCGTCGCGGCTCGGATGTCACTGTCGCTATCGCCGATCATCCACGATCGGTTTAGATTAATGTTGAGCTCTTGTTTGGCAGTTTCCAGGAGTGCGGTCCCCGGTTTGCGGCAGTCGCAGGCGATTTTGAGATCGCGTCGTTCCAGAGGAAATCCGCTGTGGGGATGGTGGGGGCAGTAGTAAAGAGCATCGATGTACGCGTGGGCTTCACCAAGCAGCCAGTCGAGTCTGTTGTGAATTTGCTGCATTCGCGCTTCGCTGCATTCGCCTCGAGCGATAACTGGTTGATTTGTGACCACAACGGCTAAACATCCGGAGTCATTTATAGCCTTGATCGCATCTGCGGCCCCGGGTAGCAAGCTTATTTTTTCGGGATCGTTGATCCAGCCGTGATCGTAGTTGAGTGTTCCATCGCGATCCAGAAAGACCGCTGGTAACGCTGTCTCGAGTGATCCGGCTTGCACTCGCCCGGATTCGTAGTGCCGACGGACCTTTTGGAGGCGCACTGGCGTCCCCGCGTCTTTGATGTATTCCCGGCTACGGTACCCTTGGAGAATTTCGCCCTGAGCAAGCAATTTGGGAAACAAATCTCTGCAGACGTCAAGCGCTTTCAGATTCTGACGCCACTGCTGCCAAACATCCGTGAGAGCTCGCTTTGATATCACATAGAGCGCGGCGTTTACAAGATTCTGGAAATACTGCCCGGGCGCGTGCGGATAAGAGTGCAACGCCTGGACCTGGTTTTCGCTGTTCAGTTCCACCAAGTCCGAATCCTGCGGATGATCGTTGGGGTGGAGAAAAAGCGTCGCGCTGACGCATGTATCATGAAACGCAAGCATCCTTCGCAAATCAACGTTCAGCAACGTGTCTCCATACATCATGACGAACACGTCTTGCAGCCTCTCGAAGGCATTCAGCAGAGAGCCCGCCGTACCCAAGGGCTGTTCCTCGTGTTGGTATGAAATGCTTACGCCCCACGCGGCCCCGTCTCCGAAGTGTTGCTTGATGTGCTCAGCGCCGAAGCCCGTTAGAATTAGAATATCTCTGATTCCATACTTGCGCGCGAGCAGTACTTGGTGTTCTAACAGCGGTTTTCCACCCACATCCACCATGGGTTTGGGAAGTCCGCCCGTAAGTTCCTTAAGTCGAGTGCCTTTGCCTCCTGCGGTGATTACAAGCTGCATTCTAGGCTTTCGTCACCACAAAATCCCGGTAAATTTCGGCCACCGAACGTTCCACGGCCGCCACAGAAGAGAGCTTCGGCGACCACCCGAGTTCTTTCAGCTTTTCGATTGAATAGCGAAATCGCGGTACATCGCCGACCCAACCTTTCTTTCCCCCGGTAAAGCGGATGGACATAAGTGGCGCCGCCTCTTGCAAGACCGCCTGGGCTATCTGACGTACTGTTGCGCCTTCGTCATCTGGACCTATGTTGAAGTAGTTTAACGGATTTTGGGCGCGTTCGCTGATTAGAAGCATGGCGTCTATCAATTCAGATACGTGGAGGTAGGGCTTTTGCTGTGCTCCGTCCCCAAGCACTTCTAGATCCGGTGGATTCTTGCTTAGCTTGGCCAGCAGGTCGAAGATTATGCCGTGAGTTGCCCGCGATCCGATGACGTTTGGGAAGCGGAAAATCCAAGCGCGTTCGAGGAAGCTTTCCACGGCAGCGCTAATCAAGCCCTCCGATGCGAGTTTCATCGCTCCGTAGTTCGAGATAGGAAACATAGGGCCGATGTTTTCGTGGATGAGTTCATCGTGAACGCCATATACCGCTGAGGTTGAGGCGAATGCGAGTCTCTTAGCGCCGAATTCGCGCATTACGAGAATAGTGTTGTATGTTGTAAGAAACGTGTCTCTAAAATCAACGTTGGGATCCGCGACGCCGGCAGCGATATCAGAGTTTGCCACCAAATGCCAGACGGTATCGATTCGCCGCCGGGAAAACACCGATCGCAGCGATCCAAGATCCGTAAGATCCCCTTCGGAAAACTGAAAATTCGATTTGTTTAATGCGTCCTCCAGATATTCGAGACGACCTCGCGAGAGATTGTCGATACCTGTCACTTCGTGACCCATCCTTAGCAGGGTGTCGACCAAGTGGCTTCCGATGAAGCCCGCGGCCCCGGTGACTAAGACTGAACGAGGACCGTTCGAGGGTTCGCTCACTGCGCGGCTTGCTCCATAAAGTAGTAACAAATCATGTGGCACACGATCATGTGAGCGTCTTCGATTCGCCCCATGTGCAGCGTCGCTGCGCGAATTTGCAGGTTGGCCATGAGGCCTAGTTTTCCGCCGTCCCTGCCAGTGAGAGCGATTGTTTGGCAGCCAAGGGAATTGGCGCACTCCATAGCGTGAAGTACGTTCGGGGAGTTGCCCGACCCGCTTATGGAGATGAAAACGTCTCCAGGAGTTGCAAAATTCTTTAATTGTTCGGCAAAGATGCTCTCGTAGCCCACGTCGTTGGAATAGGCGGTTATCGTTGCCAGCGAGTCGGTGAGAGCCATGATTCGAAACCGGGATTGCCGCTGGTAGCTGGCTCCTTTAAGCATGTCGCACACAAAATGCGACGCGGTGGACGCGCTACCACCATTCCCACAAACAAAGACGGAACGGCCGTCATCTCGTGCCTTTTGCAAAATTCCGATCGCCCGGCCTACTTCTTCAAGGGGAACAGTGTCGAGCGCACTAAGGAGCTTTTCTTTGTAGTCCGCTAGAAACGTGCCGGTGCTAAGAGTTGAGCATATTTCGTTAGGCATGTGTTGATCGGTGGTTTGCGCGACCGTTATTTGGGCGGGGATTAGCATAGAGAAGCACGCGACTGCCGGATCGCTCGAACGAAATCGGCATTCTTCGCAATCCTAAGCATTCCTGGATTGCATCGTGACACTCGGGCGGCGCGAAGAATGTCAAAAATCCCCCTCCTCCTGCGCCTAGGAGTTTACCGCCAATTGCGCCCGCCTTTTTGGCGGCCGAATAGTAATCGTCAATCTCAGCGCCACTGATCCCTGCGTGCACCTCCCGCTTGAGGCACCAGCCTTCGTCCATAATCGCTCCAAGTGCCTCGATGTGCCCGTTGTTGAGTTCATTGCGAAGATCGACTGCGAGTTTCTTCATTCTCTCAATCAATTTCTGCGTTGTGGAGTTTGACGCGGCGCTTTGGCTCTGCTCGGCCAGGATGCTGGAGGCTTGACGGGTCATTCCAGTGTAGAAAGTAACCAGCGACGACTGCAGCCGCGCCAGCGCATCGCCGTCGCATAGAATTGGTTCGACTATGACGGTTCCATCGGGCTCGAAGCGAATGAAATTGAGTCCGCCAAATGCCGCCGCGTACTGATCTTGCTTGCCGATCGGTTCTTTGCAAAGGTCAATTTCCACTTCACAGCTTTCTTCGGCCAAGTCTCCGGGGGAGATATATCTGGACTCGAATGCGTGTAGCCCGAGGAGCAATCCGACGGCAAAGGAACTGGAAGAACCTAAGCCGGTGCCGCGCGATGGGATGTCGGCAATAGATGTGATTTCAATTCCCCCGGGTATCCCAAGTTTGCTCAATGCGGCGCGCACAATCGGATGGTCGATTTCTTCAACTGATGCCACTTCCTCGGTTCGTGAGTAACTAACCCTGATCGAGCTATCAAATTTCTTGTTTATATTGATGTATACGAACTTGTCAATTGCAGTGCTGACTACTGCTCCTCCGAATTGGCGGAAGAACGAGGGTAGGTCGCTGCCACCTCCCGCGAAGCTCATCCTTAGCGGCGTTTGAGTAATGATCATTCTCGAAGCTAGTTCCCGCTTTTCGTCAAAATTACCAAGGCAAAACGCAGGCAGGTTTGGGACCACCAAGCAGCCATTGGTAGACGGACAGCATCTGAGTCCCAATAATGGACCAGTCGTACTTCGTGAGCGCTAATACTTTTGCCGCATTACTCATGAGGTCCCAGGTGGACCCCTCTCTCGATAGAGCTTCTGAGATGGCTTCGCCTAATTCGGGCGGGTTGTTTGAGACGACATAGCCCGCTCCCCCGCTCTCGACGCCGTCTACGTTGCAAGCTGGAGTGATTATGACCGGAAGGCCGATCGACAACGCCTCCAGAACGGCGGCACTCAACCCCTCTGAATAAGAAGGCAGGCAAAAGTATCTCGCTAACGAGAGCGCCTGTTGTTTTTCTGAAGGTGTTACCACACCAGTGAAGGTGACCGCCTTTTCCAGTCCGTACTGGGAGATGAGGTGCTTCGCCGTGGCTGTTGTTCCCTCGAAATCCGCGCCAATCACCAGAAGGTGAGAGTCAGCGTGCTTCGATGCGACAGATCTCCATGACTGGATAAGATTCAAAACGCCTTTCTTGTGGTGAACTCGGCTAAGATACAACACAACCTGCTTGGAGCGGAGTTGTGGGAAGCGAGCGAGCAACGGCGCTGTATCCGTGCGAGAGAATCGTCCTATTCCGGTCGGCACCACTGCAATTGGATTCTTCAGGCCAAAGGCACGGTACTCCCCTGCTTCCTTTTCACTCAAAGCACGGAGACAACTGGATCGCGCCAGGGATGGCCTTTCAAGAAATAGTCCATAGGGGCGCTTTTTGTAGCTCTTGTTCTTAAGCTCCCATGCCTCTAACGTACCGTGAACGGAGGAAACTACGGGCTTGCCAAGGTCAGCAGCGATTTTGCGGGCTGCGAGCGTAGCAGGAAACCACATGCCGTGAACGTGACATATGCTACAAGTTCGTATCGCGGTGGAGAGCAAGGGCCTAAGCCGCAGGTCTGAAATGGGTCGAAAGCCAGACAGCGGAATTCTCAATGCGGTGGGCGAGATGCCATCGGCCAATACCGTTTCGTGAGCATTGCAGACTGCGACTTGATAACTCTGGAAATCCGATATTCGTTGCACCTCCGTCGCCAATGCCCCTGCGGCTGGACCAACACCTCCGTACCTTGGCTCAATGTGGCTCCACACGTCTACTACTGACGGTGCAGACTCGGGGCCTGAAGGCGGCGCAGTGGCGACATCTGCGGCCGTCGCACTCAACTTACTCGTAATCATGATTTAGTTAACTTCGCCGATCATATCGTCTATGAGGTCGGCCACGACGCGCCTTATAGACGCCAGTCATAGATTCAGTTGCACAAAGATAGCTACGCTTGGATTTCGGAAGCTGTGTTCTAACCTATCGTGGGACGGCAGTCATTATTTGGCTCTCGATCCACGCGTAGGTTTTGGTAAGGCCGTCCCGCAGACGGATGGATGGTTCCCAACCGAGAAGTTTGTTGATTTTGGTATTGTCGCTATTGCGGCCATTGACGCCCTTCGGCGCATCTAGCTTATAGTTCCGCTTCAGCTTTATTCCTGCAATGTTTTCCACAATGTCGACAAGTTGGTTGATTGTGACGAGTTCGTTGCTACCAAGATTCAAAGGTTCGTGAATTTCGCTCTCAAGAATCATGCGCGTCCCCTTCAGGCAGTCGTCGATATACATGAAGCTACGCGTTTGGTGGCCGTCGCCCCAGATTTCAATTTCATGCTTGCCTGAAGACTTAGCTTCGATTACCTTTCGGCAAATGGCGGCAGGGGCCTTTTCGCGACCACCGTCGTATGTTCCCAGGGGACCGTAAACATTGTGATAACGGGCAACGCGACATTGGAGGCCAAAGTCTTCTTCGAAGTGCCGGCACATTCGCTCGGAAAAAAGTTTTTCCCAGCCGTAGCCGTCTTCGGGCAGCGCTGGATAAGCATCTTCTTCTTTCAGCGCGACGACCTGAGGATTCTTTTGCTTGTCGCCATTGTAGACGCAGGCGGAGGAGGAGTAAAATACGCGCTGAACGCCTTTCTCGCGGGCTGCCATTAAGAGGTGAGTGTTGATGAGAACGGTGAGCATGCAAAGGGCTTTGTTGTTCTCAATGAATCCCATGCCACCCATATCCGCGGCAAGGTTAAATACGACATCTGCGCCGTCTAGCGCTTCGAGGCAAGCGGACTTTTCGCTGAGGTCGAGCACGAGATTCTCAACGCCGGAGGACTCCTGATACCATTCGGCGCGCGGCTTAATGTCAACCGAGCGGATGACGTTGACACCCTGATCCAGTAAATACTTTACGAGGTGGCCGCCTATGAATCCGCCACCTCCGCAGACAACGACTTTCTGTTTTTCAAGTTTCATATATTGCTTCTATTGGTTCGCTCTTTAGTCTGGAGTTATGACAACCGCTTGCTCTTGCCGATTTTGGCAAATATTTCGCACCTTCTTGCCCACCCTGCCCGTTAGGCACCCCGAAACCGTATAAAGTGGGATTGTCCAAGCGAGACGACGGACTAATACGCACCGTCGCCGGTGAGGACAACTCTGACGGTCCTGGCGAGGGTGTAAAAGTCGAGCCAAATCGACCAATTGTGTACGTAGTACTCGGCGAATGAGATGCGTTCTTCGTAGGCTGTGTTATTCCGTCCAGAGACTTGCCAGAGGCCAGTCATTCCTGGTCGCACTCGCGCGTAGGTTTTGTAGCTCATACCGTACTTGGGCACTTCTCCGGGCAGAATCGGCCGAGGACCCACAAGGCTCATTTCCCCTATCAGCACGTTGAGGAGTTGCGGCAATTCGTCGAGGCTGAAGCGACGAAGCCATCTCCCAATCACCGTGACCCTGGGGTCTTCCTTCAGTTTGTGGTGATTTTCCCAGTAGAGCAACAGATCGGGACGGTTTGCGAAGTACTCATTTAACACTTCGTCTCCATTGGTAACCATTGTGCGGAATTTGAAGGCGTGGAACGGTCTTCCTCCCAATCCAAAACGTTCGTTCCGGTAAAGGACTGGGCCTCTGGATGTGATCTTGATGACCGCGGCGATGAGGACGAGGAATGGCGAAAGCAGGAGCAAACCGAGAGCGCTCGCCACTAGATCGATCACTCGTTTGACCGCCCTGGCCCCGCTGTGAAAGAGACGCTGCGGCATTTCAAATCCGACACTGCCGGCAATTTCGCGGGCCGTGATTCCGAGGCTGCAGACGCCGGGGAGGTCCGGGACAAATAAAACGCGCTCGAAACCGACGCAGCGATCCCGTATAATTTGGCTGATCTCGGCGCTCGATTTATCAGGCAGGACGATAATCGCGTAGCTGGCTGCGCCCGCTGTAGCGATCTCGGCGGCCGAACTGAACGATCCCAAAATTGGAGGCAGGTCGGATTCCCAAGCGCCTATTTGGTCCTCGGTCAGAACTCCTGTTATGCGCATGCCAAGCCTCGTGTCTTTTAGGCTCCGGATTACCCTTTTCGCGGCAGGACTCGATCCTAATACGATGGCTCCAATTCCGAACCACGGTTTGCCCGCAAAACGCTGGCGAGCGACATGCCGCGCAAGCAGGACGAACGGCGCAACAGCGGCCCATGTGACTAGAAAAACGGACCTCGAGTAGATCGCGGCGTTGTGGAATAAGAAAGTCGTAGTGGCGATGAGCAGAAACAAGCTAGAGGCGCAGTAGAAAACCCGGCGCACCTCCTCCGCTGGGTGGAGCAATATTCCGGGATAAAGACCGCAGACGAAAAAGGCGGCAATAAAAATACCTACGACGGGATAGAGTTGAAGGTAGAAACTAAGTGTGTACTCTGGACTCACCCAATAACGTCCAATGACGGCGAGCCAGTACATTACGGACAGCGCGACCCAGTCCGCTGCGAGAATTGCCATCGGGGTTCTCCACTTTCGGCGTTCAAGAGTCACTGGCAGCGTCAGAATGCTGGTTGTGGCAAGTACTGGTTTAGTGCTCATGAGAAATCGCTCCTTTGGCGGTATCAGCAACTGCCTCTGTGTTAGTTGGAGTGGTTTGCACTGACGAGGTACTCGTGAAAGTCTTGCTGTATGCCGCCGCGGCTAAAATTTCTTCGAACACAGTAGCTACTTTAGTGATGTCGAAAGCCGCTTCGGCGTATCGTCGAGCCGAAGATCCGAGTCTGGCGCGATACGGCGAATCGGTCGCGAGCCTCTTCGCCGCAGCGACCCACGCGAGCGCGTTGTCGGGATCGACGACCTCACCCGCGCCGCTTCGCCGCACAATCGCGGAAGAGAGGTTGGTTTCAGGGGCAGCCAGCAGCAATGGGCGGCCGGCGCAAAGATATGTGAGGATCTTGGACGGCACAGCGAATTGTCCGGCGTCCGATTCGAGGGTGGCGACGAGCACATCCGCCGCTGCTAGTACTTCCGAGAGCCTATCGTAAGGCTGGAAGTCGAGCAACGTAAGATTGTCGAGCCGGGGCCGCCTCTCGAGGTATTCGCGCCCCACGCCTTCGGAAATAACAACGACACGACTGCTGCCAAGCGTTTCTTCGGCGAGGCGATAGAGTAGGTCAGGCCGGTGCTTTATTCCAAGGGTTCCGGAGTAAATGAAAGTGGTTTCATTTCCAAGCCCTTGTACTTGGCTCCAGGGATTCGCGCGCGGCCATTGCCGCATTTCACTAAGCGGCGCCCAATTCTCTATCACGTTCACGTGCGATTCGGGAAGTCCCCACGACAAAAGCAGGTCGCGAAAGGCATCTGCGATCACCACGACGGCATCGCTACGGCCGGCAACCGATTTCTCCAGGTGACGAAACGGGAAGCTCAGTGGAACCGCAAGAGCGCCCAGTACACCTAGTTTTCTCGCGAGGAAGAATTCGATAGCCCGGCAGTAAATATCCTGAAGCCAATGGACAAAGCCGATACCGCGACGGTGGCAGCACCAGAGCAACTCGGCTTGTATGTCTATCGGTGTGTTTCCGGACAAGACGACGTCGGGATCGGTTTGGGCAATGAGTTTGCGAAGTTGACGGGCGTATTCGCGTTGGGTTGAAAAACGGCGGAGCGGGGAGTACTTTTGGAAGGCTTTCGGGAGTCGCGTGGGCACGATTGTCAGTCGTTCTGAGTCGGTGCTCAGCGGCTCAAGTGAGCCTTTGGGTCCCGGAAAACCCTCAAGGTAGGTGTGGGTCACCTCATGCCCCAGCAAGGCAAGTTCACGGCTTAACTGCACCTGAAAGGGATGTCCGACGAAATCGTGAATTAGTAAACGCATTGTTCTTTCTGGGCTACGTGGGGCGTTGCTCGTGAACCACGCGATCGCGTAAATACTTTGCAGGGTTCCCACCCCAAATTTGATAAGGCGGAATGCTCTTTAAGGCGACACTGCCAACGGTCACAATTGAGCATGTGCCGACCACCACGTTCGGGCATATAGTGGCCTTTGCTCCGACCCAAGATCCGTCTTCGAGGGTGATTGGCCTGCGAAACAACTTCAAATTCGGAGCGGTCCAGTCATGGTTACCGGTACACAAGTACGCGCCTTGCGAAACACAGACATGAGACCCAATAGTGACGTTTGCCAGATTATCGATCCACACATCCTCGCCAATCCAACAGTAGTCTCCTATGCTAAGGAACCATGGAAACTTCACCTTTACACCCGGCTTTATGTGAGAACCTTTCCCAATGCTCGCGCCAAATATCCGCAGGATAAACGCCTTCAGCACCGGGAACGGCAGGGCGTTCGACTTCAATATCGGAGCACCAACGAAATGCCAGATCGCCCATACCAGCTTCGACCGGCCCTTTTGGTATTCGGAGTTGTCCCGGATTGAAAGATTGACAGGACAAACGGTTGGATGGGACACTTTAGCGGGTGTAAATGACGTTTCCATTGAATCTCAAGTAAGTGGCGTTTGCCGTTGGCGCAAACGGAAAAACCACCGATGTAGCCAGGGAAACAGATTCGTAGCGAGACTTAGGATTCGGTACGCCGCGAGAAAAGTCCGAGAGGTCGACGCCATAGCGACATAATTTCTCTTGCGGAGTTCCCCCAATCCGAAGGCGCAAATCGAGCGATGATTTCTCTTGATGCATTCCCCATTGCCGTTCTTTCTTCGAAAGTTAGCGTAGAAAGCCGATGCAAGAGGCGCGTGAGCTGGCTAGAATCGCAAGGATTAAAGGAAAACCCGTTTTTGCCCTCGTGAACCAGATCAGGAGCACACCCGCAAGCGTCCGATACGAGTACCGGCAGGCCGCTTGCCATAGCTTCGTTGACCACTAATCCCCACGGCTCTGCTTTACTGGGTAAAACAAAGCAGTTTGCAAAAGCGTAAAAAGGCCAGAGTTCCTCTGCATTCTTGAACCCAGCGAAATGGATAACGTGCTCGAAACCGCTCGCCGCCGCCATGGACTTCAGGTTTGCTTCCTCGCCTCCCCGCCCGACCAGGACGAGTTCCCAAGCCCCTCCCTCGCGGCGGTAAGTCGTAAAAGCTTCAAGGAGGCCAGCCGCGTTCTTCTCCTCGGCAAGCCTGGCAACAAAGAGGAAGTAGTTAGTCGGCAGCCCCCAGTCTTCGCGTTTTGAGCTATTTCGACACTGGCTGCATCCAACTGTAAAAAAATCATTGTCAACGATGTCGTATTTTTGGACGAGTTTGCTCGGGGGGAACTTGAGTTTTTCCAGGTACTGTCGTGTTCTTGTGCCGCCCACAAAGCCATGCGAAAATAACAGGCGTATGAGAAGGCGTTTCAGAAATTCCGTGGATGCGGTTCGCACCCTGTCCCGCTCAGTCGATTCGTACATAAGAATCGATTGGGCGCGATGCAGGCGGGCCCATACGGCAGCCACAACTGCCCTAACGTCGACGTACCCCGGGACAAATACATGCGAGGGGCTTAAGCCTTCCATCGTTTTCCACAGTCTTACGCAAGAGTTGAGTACTTCCCGGATAGAAGCCTGTTCAATAGCGCCGTCGTATAGCGTTGTGAAGTTAGTGGTTTCCTTATTCACTTGCCATCCGTAGAGGTTTTGAACTGCGGCAAACTCTATCGCGTGCGTCGGACAAACTTCTTTCAATGCGTTTAGTCGCGCATTATGGTACAAACCAAAGTTCGCGAATAACAGCATAGCCTTTGCTGACTCTTGCTCAATGGGCTGCTCTAAGGTGCCTGAATCTGTGCGCGTCAACATGTTAGTAACACAAACAGCGTCCGTTCTATCGAAGAATAAAGGCTGGCTGCGCGCCTCCAAGCAGCCACTCGTATACCGCGCGTATGGACTCTCCGCTTTGGGACCAGGCAAATTTTGATTGGGCCAAGAGTTTAGCCGATTGGCTCATTGACTGCCATTGGGCGCCGGTCAGCGACAGACAGTCGTCAAGCGATCTTGCGATTGCGCGGCCCTCGGGTGGAGTAATGTACCCGGCGCCCGCCTCGGGCACTCCGTCAACGTTACAGGCCCGCGTAATTACAACCGGCAAACCGATAGATAGCGCTTCCAGGACGGCGATGCTCATCCCCTCAGAATAAGAAGGAAGGCAGAATGCCGTAGCAACGGAGAGCGCCTGAAGTTTGTCAGCTCCGTTCAGGACGCCGCAGAAAGTCACGTGGTTTTCTATACGCAGATCTGAAATGATCTGCCTCGCCACTACTCCGGCGTTTTCATATTCCCCTCCGGCGATCAGCAAGTGGGCATCCGGATGCCGGCGCATAACATCGGGCCAAGCTCGGACTAAATCAAAAACCCCTTTCTTGCGGTGAATGCGGCCAAGAAAAAGGACCACACGCTTGCCGATCAGTTGGGGGAAATTCTGGATGAGCTCTGTGGGTTTAACTCTGGAAATCTGAGCCACGCCATTCGGCACAATGGCGATAGGATTCTTCAATCCATATTTGCGATAGTCTGCTGCTTCTTGCTCGTGCAGTGCCCGCAGGCACGCTGATTGGGCCAGCGAGCGGCGTTCAAAAAGGAATGAATAAATCTGTTTCTTAAGGCGTTTATTCGCTAGGTCCCACGGTTCCAACATCCCCTGAGCGGAAAACACGGTTGGCTTGCCCTGCTGGCGGGCGATGCGGCTCGCGGCCAGTGAATGAGGGAGCCATATGCCGTGAATGTGGCAAACGTCGGCCCTTTGTATTGCGCTTCTGATCGGGTTGGCCAGAAGGAAATCCGAAACAGGCCGGAACCCTCGTTCCGTCACTTTCTGGACCGACTCAGGAATGTCTCCGTGCCGTTCCTGTTCGCTTGGAACGCAAACAGCCAGCAGGTGAGATTCCCAGCGTGGCACGGCTTGCACCGCTTGTGCCAACGAAGCCGCACAAGGGCCCACGCCGCCGAATCGCGGGTCAACATGCGCCCAGATATCCAGAACGCGATGAGTGCTGGTATCGCTCGATTTCGTTTGGCGCGCCTCGGCAAGACCACTTTCCTGCATTTAGGAAAGATCCATATTTAAAGAAAGATCCATATTTAAAAAAGACGCTGTAAGGCGGAAAGGATATTGCCGCTACACACCCGAGGCGGACGCGCGCCGCGTGAGCGTAACAAATCGCGATAGCTCGCTCATCATGAATTCTAGGCGCACGAGACATTCACTCCGGCCGGCTCTACGCGCGTTGTCGATTTCCTTTGATGAATAGCTTTCTCTAACGTCCGGCGCACTCTGACCCTAAAGTTCTGCCATGAATGTTGTTCGGCGACTCGGCGCGCCTCTGCCCGTCTATCGGCGACTAATTTAGGGTTGGAGAGGAGGGATTCCAACGTCGAAGCAAGGTCATCGACGTTTCCGGCTTCAGTGGTAAACCCGCAATCTCCGGCCTTCAGCAAGTCCGGTACTGCGGTATTCTCGGTCCCTAGAATGGGAGTTCCGCAGGCCAATGCTTCTAAGTACACGTGTCCGAAGCCCTCAGCCAGGGATGGCATTACGAATAGATCCGCTTCTTGAAACTCCCTTATAACTTCGGGTAGTGTTAGCCGGGGGAGCTCCTCCCCTATTCCCGGGAAGGCGTCCATGAGCGCGCCGTCCCTTATTTCTGCCCCGCCGGCGATCCTAAGCGATGCCCTTTGGGGTGCAAGACGAGACCATGCCTCCAGAAGTATATGGAGTCCTTTACGTGCACACTTGGAACCTAGAAAAAAAATCCTCAGTGGTTCAGTACCACTTCGCTGGCGTCCGGGCACAAACATCTTAAGATCGACGCCATATGGCACTGTATCTATGTACTCGTCGGATATGCCAAGCGATTCGACCGATCTCTTGGAAAACTCAGACGAGACAATGACGTTGTCGGCAAGGCGCGCTTCATCCTCCCACTTCACAAGCCCTTCCTCTGTTGCGCTCATTTCCAGTTCAACCCCGAGTCTTTCGTTGAGACCGCCTCGAGAAATGAACTCAGTGTAAAGATTGCGCAGAAAGCGAGGAGACGGGTGCGCTTGCAGCAGTACCTTCACTCCCGCTCCAGCGTAGGAGCGAAATGCCGATGCTCCAACGTAGCTCGTTGAAAGCAGATTTGCTCCTGAGCGGGTAGCCAGTTTTCCGGCTTTGCGGCCTAGCCAATAGTTAGGCGCGGTGTCAGGAACGCCGAGTTTCTTTGTAGCCATGAAAAAGACAGCCGCTATCTTGTTGTCTAGGACGAGATTCCCCGGTAGCTGCGGATTGTACCTTCTCTTCAACCAATCGTGGAGTTTAGATAAGTCGAGCCGATCAAGCCATTTAGTCGGAGATTGGTCGTATTTGGAGTACCATTCGGTCACAAGCGCAAGCAGACTTTCGCTCTCTTTAACGGCAATCGGCAGCTGATAGCGGTCGCGGGAACCATACTGGACCACAACCCAATGTTCTTTACTCATAATTTGAGTACATTGATTGGTTCTACGCAGGCGGTGATGTACCTTCGAAGCGTCACCCTTTCCGCCAATAGATCTGCTGAACAACAAGGGGCAGGACGAGGTAGAACATTCTGTCGAGCGTATCCACTGTGGTGCCGCGTAAGAGGACCACAACGAGGCCAGGAACAAACGAATAAAGCAGGATTGCGTTCAGGTTGTTCGAATTGCCCAAATACCATTTCCATATTTGGTTGAGCAGAACGCCAATGCCGAAACAGCCAATCGCAACCGCGGCGACACCGCCGTACACATAAAAATTACCGAGTATTGAGGACGCCGCTGAACCCCTGGAACGTTGATAGCGCTGGGGCCAGAGAACGATTACGGCTTTATCGGTGGCTTCCATGGGCTTATTCGGGAAGAGGGTCCTGGGCAGAACGCGGCTTGTCAAATCGGTTATCACAGCCAGCGGATCATATGGCAGTTTGCTCGGAACAATGGAACTGACAATTGCCAGCGTGTCAAACATTTCATCGTCGCCGCCGCTGCTAAATGTGCCGGCCAAGCTTTGACGTGCGTCGTCGACATCTCCTGCGTCCGCGAACAAGTCTTTTCGGGGGGCATTACGCATTTCGCGCAGTAGGGTGGATACGCCCAACACCAAAATGCCAAAAGCGATTAACATTTTGAACGTTGGCCGGCGCTGTTTATAGAGGTAGTAGAGCGCGCAGAAACCAAAGGCAAAAGGGAGCATATCGCTGCGGGTCCCTTGGGCTATTTCGAGGGTAACGATGGGAGCCGCGGCGAGCGTCGCCAGGATTAAGAAACTGCGCCGCCGGAAATGCAACCAAGCCGCGAGGAAGGAGAAACTGGCGGGTACCAGGAATCCGACGGCTTGATAAAGATACCCTGTGCTGTTTCTTTGAAGGTGGTCTAATTCCATGCTGCGGCCCCGGAGGAACAGAGCGAGAGTAGCGAGACCACCGCTGGTGGCAATGAACACTCCGTAGAGCGTTAGGCCGAGCATACCGGTGACAATGGCGGCTCTTATGACTTTCTTTCGCGGAAAGCTCAAGCCTGGGTTGGGAAATATCCGTCGCAGAAAGGTGCCAACGTTGGACAAATAACCTACGCTGAAAGCGACGCAGCCAACGAGAACGGTGACGAGAGTTTCGTCAAAGGTCGAATGAAAGTTGTAGCCCAGGTGAACATAGTATGAAAGAGCTTGGTCTGACAGCGGACGAACCACAAACATCGAGGTGAGCGCGACCGTTGCCGGAACGATGGGCTCGAAAAGATCAAAATGACCTTCGAGTGTGCGCGCTATGACTGGCGAAAAGATGGCAATTGCCGTGGCGGCCGTGATGAGTCCGCGGATCGGGTTCTCCGAATAAACCATCGCAATGACAACAACCACCCAGAGAAAGAAGACGAGCGCACAGAAAAACGCCGTCCCTCCTCCTTTACGGCTCGATCTGGAGGCCGGCAAGCGTAGATGTCTGCCCGGCAGCGGAGGATAGCCAGAAATGGATTCGGAGTGCATAAGTCGGTTCAGCGTGCTACCAGAACTCTCAATTTACTAAAGCTGAACATCGACCAGAGAAAATCGGTGTTATCATCCCGTAAGAGACTGTTACTCCCGCGAATCACGAAACAATCCATCCAGACGTCGACGGCGAGTAGCGCGAGCGCAGCGCCTAACATTTGTAAGTGCGGCATAAGCACAGCGGCCAGGACCAGGGAGGCCGACGTGCCGGCCAGGTACTGTACAGCAAGCCGCTCGTGAAGGTTGGCAGCGATGGAAACAGCAGAACTGGTGTTCCATAGAGAACTGGCAATTACAACCACGAGCAAGACATAAAAGCACGGTGCGTCCATAACTACCCGATGGTGCGTCCAAATACGAAAGATGGCGGGGCCAGCAACCGCCAGACCGATGACTGCGGAAAGAGAAAGCCAGAACGCAACCTGGCAGCAGGTGCGGTGAAGCTTGCGAGCCAGCGGCCAGTTTTGCGATCCATATGCGGCCGACAACTCGGGCCAGACGGCGTTCTTAATCGAATCGATGATCTGATAGGCAAAGCGAGAGAGAGTGCGCATGGGGTTGAACGTCGCGACGGCGACGGGACCGAGCGCGAGTCCAATGAGCAGAGTCATGCCTTGGATGCTCAGTGCATTGCCGGCCGGAAAGGCCATAAAGGCAATCGCCGGGCGAGTCAACTCTTTGATGCGCTCTCGCGAAGCGCGAGCGACGCCAAGACGGATCCACGGAAGCTTACGTCTCAGTACCAAGTAAAGCGCGCCCGTTGCCACCGTTCGGACCGAGGCTGCGGCCATCGCCACGTGAATAGGACGCGCACGCAACAATAGCAACGGGAGCAACATGGCGGCGTTTTCGAGAATACGCATCGCATTGACGCCGGCAACGCCTAAGGCGTATTGCCCGTCAGATCGGAACGCGGACATTAACGTGCTCGATTGCAGGCTAACTAGTGAATAGATTGAGAGAAGCACCAATACAAGGCGAGTCTCGAAAGAATCAACTGATGTTATCCGCAACCATTCCTGGACTGGAGTCGTATAGATTATGCCGCACGCGATGGCTCCCGCGGCTGCGGACAGCACGGTAACCAGGAGCCAAGTGCTCTGGAAGGTTTCCAGCGCTCCGTCACGGTCCGACGAGGCCACGCGCATTGCCATATCGTTTCCGGCAACACTACCAAACCCCATGTCCGTCATGGATAAATAAGTAGGAACAGCGCTTAGGATCAGCCATTCGCCGTAAAGATGGGGTCCCCAGGCGCGTAGAAAGGCCGGCACGCTTATTAACTGGACTAGAGCGGTGATGAACGGGCCAAGGGCAGTAGCGCTAACTCCCGTCATCAGCCGCGTCCGTACGCTCATTGAGAGTACCTGGCGAGTGAGCCCGCTGTGGAAACAAAATTTGCAACTCGGGACATTGTTTGACGAAGTGTTGCGCTATGGCCGCACCGCATAGGTTCAATTTTCGAGCGGAAGCCGTCTGCTTCTGTTTTGACTAGCTCCTGTACTCGATGTAGTAAGAGTTCCTGTAGTTGCCGTAATATCCGGTTCGCGATGTTCTCGGATCCCAATCGTTAAGAATAGTCCCTAATACGTGGGTGCGGTCCTCGTCGAATCTCTGCCGCACTGCCAATAGTGAGTCTCGCGTGGTCTGTCCAGCACGCGCCACAACCACCACCGCGTCTGCCAAACGCCCGGCTACGCGCGCATCGGTCATTTGAAGCATGGGGGGTGTATCGATTAGGATCATGTCGTATTGCTCTTTGAGGTCCTCGATCAAAGTTGCGAAATTTACCGAATACAACAAATGAACTGAGGCTTGTGTGGGCGGACCACCGGTAAGGACGTGAACTCCCGGTACGCCGGTTTCCTGTATGAGATCTGCGACAGCCTGCGATGAGTATTCTTCAGTAAGCAAATCTGAAAGACCACGCTCGTTGGCAAGACTAAAAACTTGATGCATGCGCGGCCGTCGCAGATCGGCGTCGATGATGATCACCTTGTGGCGGATTTCGGCGCTAGCAATGGCGAGATTACTTACAATCGTGGTTTTTCCATCGGCTGGGCTGGCGCTCGTGAATACCAGAACGCGCGGCCGATCGCCGTTTTCGCCGATGAAAAGAATTGAAGTTAGAACAGACCGGAAGGCTTCGGCCACTGCGCTTGGCTTTTGTTGCCAAGTCATCAATTCGGGCCGGTTTTGTTCGACGCGGGGGCTCAGCGCTCGATTCCCAAAGCCACCCCCGTCCTGGTACGCTGACGCAATCGATGCCGCACGATTGTAGCCAAGCGCTTTGCTCTGCGCCGAGGGAATTGAGCCCAACTCAGGAAGATTGACCCAGAGCTTAATGTCGCCTGGCTGCTGTAGAGTGCGGTCAGCACGATCACGAGCGGTGACGAAAACTATACTGAACAGAAGCCCGCTCAGGAGACCGAGAATTGAATTTAGTTTGAAATTCGGGGAGATCGGCTTATCGGGCGCCTCTGCCGGGTCTATCACCCGGACGTTACTCGGCCGCATCGCCGAGGCAATAGACGCCTGTTTGGTCTGCTGCAACATCGTGTCATAAAGCTGCCGGTTGCTATCGACCTCGCGCTTCAAAATATTGTATTGAATGCTTTTCTCGCTTTGGCCGGTTACCTCGCGTGTCTGCGTGTCGTAAGCAGACGAGAGCAACTTCTCGTTGCTCACTGATTGCTGATAATCATTGGCAATGCGCTGCAACACTTGCGCGCGATCATGCTCGAATGCAACTTCTGTGGCTGCCATCTCGGCTTGCGCTTCCTGGAGTTTGTTGTAGCCGGGGTTAAAGACGGCGCTGAGGGATGCTACCTGACGGCGAAGCTCATTTAATTTCGCGCTGGTGTCCTGCAGGTTTTTGTCGCCCAGGACATCTGCCAAAGAATCCGGAGGACTGCTTTTTGAAAGTTTGTAGCGAGCCTCTTTCGATATACGGTCGGCTGTCGCGCCAGACAGTTGTTGCTGCACCTGCTGTAGTTTCTCTGTGGCGACGTTGGTGTTTTCATCGGTGAAGATCAGGCCGGATTCCCGTGCGTATTTTTGAAGCGCATCCTCAGATTCTTGGAGTTTTAGGCGCGCGTCCTCTATTTCGCGCTGAAGCCATTCGCTGGTTTTGTGAGTCGCTTCATAACGCGTTTCCAGGTTTTGTAGGATGAATTCCCGGGCCAGCGTGTTGGCGAAATCGGCAGCGAATTGGGGATCCTTCGAATCGACGCTTACCTCCAGTACGCGAGTGCGGGGAACTGCCCGAACCTTTAAAGTGTTCGCTGCGCCGGCGACCAGCATTTCGCGGCTGTTCATTGACGCAGGCTCCGGCTGATGGAGCCAACTGCGCCAGCCCGATGTCGCCATACGGGGTTTTTCCGGGAGGAGTGCGCCGGCGGGATCTAGCTTCGCCGACACACGCTTCAAAAGGGCAGCCCCTTCAAGCAATCTCGCCTGAGTTTCCTCCTCTGACGTGTCGTCTGAGTCGCCATTTGATGTGGTGGTCGGGCTCGCTTGCTTCATATTCATGAAGTCTTCGTTAATGTTCAGCACTTCGAGTGTGGCGTGAGCGCGGTACACGGGCGTCATAGGCACTCCCACCATGAATCCTATTACCGCTCCAAGAAAGGCAGCGACGAAGATCGTTTTTTTGTGGCGAAGAAGAGTTCTGAAATGTTCGACCAGACCTCCGCCATCCTCGTTGTCTTCGCGCTCCACCCCATATGGGATTTTAGGAACGTACGCGGATTGCTCGCGGGCCACCTTCGAAGCAATTGGCTGCGCAACGATGGCGCTCGAGTTTTGCGCGGGTGGAGGTTTCTTATGTCTATCCATGGTTATACACCTGCTGAAGCTAGAATTTGGTGCCGAAGACTGCCAATCCTGTGGCAGCGTTTACAATGGCATCGACGGTACGGAAGCCTACGCTTTTGGCATCACTGTTCGGGATAAACAGGATGTCTTCCGGCTTTAACGGAATGTCGGTCGTTTTGCCTGCCATCAGCTTCTTGAGGTCGACAGCGATTTCGGTGCGGCTGGTGCTACCGGGCACGGCCCTCAGGATTTTCGCCTTGTCGCTGGCCGCGGTCTTTACCAAACCTCCGGCGAGAGAGACGACTTGGAGGGCTGAAAGAGTTTCGTTTTCGCCTATGGGGAAGCCGCCGGGCTTGGTGACATCGCCAACGGCATAGACGAGATCGGCTTTCGGAACGAAGATTGTGTCACCGGGCATGATGGTGAAGCTGTCGGCGCCGGATTGAGCGATTTCTTTGACGTGGACGATAGCGGTGCTGACTTTGCTGGTGGGATCGACTGTGGCGTTCGGCCAAGGTATGGGACCCCATCGTGCTTCTCGGGTAATTTTGACGGTAGTTCCGGCGTTTTCGGCGAGCCCGCCGGAGAGGGAGAGGGCGTCGAAGAGGTTATTTTTGCCAATGAGTTTGTGAACTCCCGGGATTTTGACGGCGCCGAGGACCGAGACGGATTGGCTGGTGAATTCGGTGATGTTGACCACCACGTCGGGGTGTTTGAGGATCGGGCTGAGACGCGCTTTGATCGAGTCTTCTAAGGCGTGGAGCGTCAGTCCGGCGGCATGGATGCGTCCGACTAAAGGTAGAGATACGTCGCCTTGGCCATCGATACGGAAGGTCTTGTCGGAGAATTGGTCTTGGAATTCGCCAACAGCGACCGCTATTTGGTCGAAGGGACCCAGTATGTAATCGGGAGTGGAGGGTGGGTCTTGCGGAGATGCCGCCGAAGAAATTACCCCGATAATTAGGATTGCGACGAGAAGACGAGAAGATTGGTAGTGTTTCATTGGAGCGATTTCGCTAGAGAGCGAACTCGGACCTCCCTCGAGATTCCGGCGATGAGTTCTTTGGAAGGTGCATTTATTTTGAACCTCTCAGTTACTTTCTTGTATAACAGCAGAAGTGGTGACTGAATTAGACTTGTCGGCCCTAACGACCAGTTTGATATATTGCGATTCGGTCGCACCCTGAGCCACAATCTTCAACGGCGGAAACGCATATCTGCCGGGCCTATAAGTGGTCGCCGACAGAACCGGACGTGAGCGCTGGGCGCCTGATGAATCGAACCAGAGCAATGTTGCGCTCACCGTCGCCGAAGATGAAACCGTGGTCGTGGCCTGGATAGTAAACTCGCGTAGCCGGACTGGGCGAAATTTCACGACCGTGGTTGGTTCCTTGCCAATTTTGACATTAGTCGCAACCATATTGTCGGTGCGGTTATAAACCGTTCCCACGGCGACGTTGTTGTATTCCTGAAGATTTTTGATTTCGCCGAAAATTCCTACGCCTTTCTCCATAGATATGGAGTGGGCCAGCGCGAAGGGAGTTAGCCGCGCGGTGTTGTCGTGAATCATGACGTTGTCGGCCGAGGGGTAATCGCCAGCTACGGCAACAATGGCGGGACCCGAAGTTTTTTTGTCCGCATAGAAGGTATTGTGGTCAATCTCAATGTTCTTTGCTTTGCAGACTTCCGGCGTGGATGGGCAATACCCCTTCGTATCATTAAAAATGCCTATTCCTGCCCACAGTCCGTTCTTCTGATACGAGAAGTCAGTCACAGCGTTGTCGTGAACGTGGGCATTTTGCGCACCGATCATGATTCCGGTCTTGGCGATGTTAGTTAAGGTATTGTTACTAACATCAAAGGCCCCGCCTTTTTGTTCCCACGGGAAATTGATGATAGTGATACCTCGCGCACTATTCGTCACGGTATTGTGCTGAATCAACTGCTTTTCAGCATAAGAACTATTCTCAATCGCTTGCGCACCAAGTTCGTTAAAGTTATTTCCAGTCGCGATCAACTGGGTACTCATCGATATGCCGTCGCTGGTCCCATGATCGAACTCGCTGTCCGTAATTGTAATGAGCCCGCCAAGCCGCCTTGTGTCACCGTACCCGAAATAGAACATTTCGCCCGACCAATGGTCGAGACGAATATTTTCCAGCGAACAATTGTTATGGGGAAGATCCTGCTGGAAATAGATACCTTTGTCGGTTATGTCCCAAGCGTTGAAGCAGTTGGCCTCCGTTGCCGGAACTGCATCACCGTCCCCGTTCATGTTGGCAAAAGTTTCGCGGTTGCCGGTGATGCGTATATCTTTGAAGTGGATGTTAGAGCGCTTACCGTAGACAAAAAATCCACTACCCCGATTGACTACCGATATGTCACCTGTATAGACCCACATGTTGCGCTGAACCTTACTCATGGTAAGTTGGCCGTCACTAGTCTTGAACACCGGGCACGTTGTGTCTGGGTTGGCATCACCATACGCGAGCACACTGATGACGGAACGGTCTTTCCCGTCGCCCTCGATAGTAACGTTATCGCAGCCGATTGGGATCGCCGCTATTTCGTTGGCAAATTGAATCGCCACTTTGTAGGTTCCGGTTGGAAAATATAGGCGAGCTCCGCCAGCGGCGCATGCGGCTGAAACCGCTGAACGGATCTTTTCAGTTGTGTCGGACTTGCCGGAGGAATCCGCTCCGTACGGCTTGCGGGTGACGTCGATCCTCCGCAAGGGCGTTGTTTGCTGAGCTCGCGCAAGCGCGCCAGGGAAAAGAACTACGTTGCTGACACTCATGACGCACAGGCAATAGGCGAAATTGATAACAGCTGTTACTCGCCCCATTTTTGGCTGTAATGTTGTAAGAATTGAGAGGTGGAGACGAGCCTTCAAGGTCGGTGATGCGGGAGCATCTGAAATCTTGGCGGCCCGCGCCGAGGCGGTTATTGGATTTTCCGCGGACAGCCTATCGAACAGGCTGCTCTACAGTGCTTACCGAAAAGCTCTGCAGCGTGTGAGCGTGGGTTGCGAGGTCGGCGGATTAGCAAGGAAGGTCGGGTGGGAGAAGAAGAACTACTTTGGAAAAAGGAGCAACGGCTGAATCATTGCCGCGAGGGAGACCAACTGTGTTACTTTTGTCACAAAAGAAAATGAGATAGGGATGCCTGTTTGCAGAACTGAGAGCTGATAATTCGGCCAAGCTCCGCCGTCTTGGTCCCATTAGCCCTTTCCGATCGAAAGGATAATTGCCGAACCGTCAAAAAACCTCTCTACAGGTATAGCAAAAACACCACAATGTCTGCAACGGCTGAAAGTACTATGGAAAACAGGTAAAGATGGCAGCACGGCAAGAGACGTGTTTCCACAATGAATTCAGTTAGATAGCGGAGCCACGGACTGCATCTGATCCTCGCTACTTCGTTAGCAGATTCTCCAGCCGGTCGGTTCTTCCAACCACCATGGGAGTGCCCGAACCCGCCAAGCCGGAGGGCAAAAGTGCTAACACCGCACCATCCAACTGGTACGACCGCTCGTGCAGCAGATACAAGTTCCACACACCCCCCGAACCCACAACCGGGCTGTTCATCGTGATCTGGTACACCTGCCCCTCGGCTCGAAATGAAATTTCGTTATCGCGAATCGCGCCAGCCTTTACAAATCCGGCGTGCGGAGCCAGCGAAAGAACGAACCGGCCTTTCCCAGGAAAAGAGAACCAAGGCGTGAAGCCGTCTCGTCTGCCGGCCAAGAACAACGCTGGCCCCGCGAATCTTTCCCCATTGATCGATACCTCGCCAATGAAATCGAACTTCAAAGGCCCGTCGTCCAGTGTGTAATCCTTCGGAGCGCCGGTACTTGTCGGTCGTGGCAGATCCTGCATCACCAAAATCGAATTCCCGAAGATGGGTTTCCAAAACGTGTGGGTCGCGATTGCAATGGCGTTAAACGCTTCATCGGGAAGTGCATCTACCAGTTCCAGACTGAATTTCCGCGAGGTATCACTGAGCCTATCGATTTTCGCAGGGTCAAACGACACTTCAATACCCGCCACCCTGCCGAAACTCTCGTAAATCGCGCGGGGGGTCTGATCATCCATCTTGAAGAAGGCGACTCTATTCGTAAACGGTCGCAAGGTGGGCAGCCCGTTCAGAGGTGCAATCTCCACGTAATCGACAACCTTACGTTTGCCGTTCGGGCTCTCGAGAAGATCCACAGCAATTACATCGCCTGGCATAAGCGTCTGCGGCTCGGGATACTTGGACAATGCGACAAGCGACAGACCCTTCGGCTGGATCTGATCCGGCTCGATACTCAACGGAGCAAATGTGACGCGGTACTGGTTTCGAACGCGCGGTTGATTCGTTAACAAGTCAGTTTGCGGCTGATCCACCAACAAGTCATAGCCAAAATATTGCTGGTGCACCGTGTCGTACACCAAACGATGCCAAACGTCATGGGTCCGCGTTCTGACATAAAAAACTCCCCACCCTAGCTTGAGGTCCTCCGAATTCGAGAGAGGTGGCTCGACGACGGCATTAAATTGAAGCTTCGGGCCGGCAGGCGGGGCACTAACGCTGAAGAAGCTCGGTTCCTTGCCAGGCGGGCCTAACTGCGCCCATGCACTCACCGCGAACACAAAAAAAACGCTAATTTTCCGCATCTTGATGCCTTACTATCCTCAGCCGTAACTCAGCCACCAGTCTCAATTCGTTGAATGTCAGTTCATGTTCATTTGCACTTGCCCGTCGATTCTTGTAGACAA
>PMSX01000114.1 GCA_003167495.1 Bryobacterales bacterium
TCCCCTCTTATAGGGCTTCCGGCTGGATTCTTTCGATCAGAGCGGCAAGTTGTTTGCCGTGGTCGCGCCGTTCTACCGCTATCCCTGCTTCGACAATCACGGACGCCGGCAAATGCATGTCCGTATGCTCTTTAAGCCCTCGCGCGATGGCCTCAATGTAGCATTCCGCGTCCGCTTCTCCGAAAATGATGGCCAACAGGGCCGATGAATCAATCACCATCGAGTTCGCTCATGCCCCAAAGGTCGTCCATTTCCTGCTTCGTTACTGGCGCAACACCCTTATTCCGCGCGTTCGACACAAGATCCGCCGCAAAATCCAGAAAACCCGCGCGCTTCCTCTCCTTCTCTCGGTCGGCAATGGTTTTGCGCAATAAACGTCTCAACGCCTCGGTTTTTGTCGTCCCTTCCAATTTCGCCAGATCGTTCACCAGACTATTGACCTCAGGATCGGCAATGTGGAGTGCCATGTACATATTGTACATCTATAGATACAACAAACTTTGACACAAAAAAGGCCCGCCAAGGTTTCGCTCAGCGGGCCCATTTGTTTTCCTTGCGAGATTGGATTAATAATCCATCTCAGGGCCGTGACCAGCCGGCGGGCCGGCAGCAGCCTTCTTTTCTGGGATTTCGCATATCATCGCTTCGGTGGTCAACATCAAAGCGCTGATCGAAGCGGCATGTTGCAGAGCCGACCGTGTCACCTTGGTCGGATCGATCACGCCTGACTTCACCAGGTCTTCATAGTTGCCCGTCGCCGCGTTGAAGCCAAAGTTTGCCTCGTCGTTGGCGCGAACTTTCTCAATTACAATGGCGCCCTCAAAACCAGCGTTACCAGAAATCTGGCGTAGCGGCTCTTCGGTCGCCTTGCGGATAATGTCGACGCCAATCTGCTCGTCGCCATCCATCTTGAGATCGGCCAAAGCCTTGCCCGCACGCAGCAGCGCAACGCCGCCGCCCGGAACAATGCCTTCTTCGACAGCCGCGCGAGTGGCATGCAGAGCGTCTTCGACACGAGCCTTCTTTTCCTTCATTTCGGTTTCTGTCGCCGCGCCTACCTTGATGACGGCCACGCCGCCGGCCAGCTTGGCGAGGCGCTCCTGCAGCTTCTCGCGGTCGTAGTCGGAGGTGGTTTCATCAATCTGGGTCCGCAACTGCTTGATGCGGCCCTCGATGCTCTTCTGCGTACCCGCGCCATCCACGATGGTGGTGTTGTCTTTGTCGATCGTGACGCGCTTGGCACGGCCCAGATCTTCCAAACGCACACCTTCCAGCTTGATGCCGGTTTCTTCCATGATCGACTTGCCGCCGGTCAGGATTGCGATATCGTCCAACATCGCTTTACGGCGATCGCCAAACCCAGGAGCCTTCACGGCGCAAGCGTTCAACGTGCCACGCAGCTTGTTGACAACCAGGGTGGCCAGCGCTTCGCCTTCCACTTCCTCGGCAATGACGAGGAGCGGCTTGCCGGCGCGGGCAATCTGCTCGAGCAGGGGCAGCAGATCTTTCATGTTGCTGATCTTCTTCTCGTGGATCAGGATGTAGGGATCTTCGAGCACAGCTTCCATGCGGTCCGGATCACTCACGAAATAGGGCGAGAGATAACCGCGGTCAAACTGCATTCCATCGACGGTCTGCAGCTCGGTCACCATCGTCTTCGATTCTTCAACAGTGATGACGCCGTCTTTGCCAACCTTCTTCATCGCTTCTGCAATGATGTTGCCGATGGTGGCATCGCCGTTGGCCGAAATAGTGCCAACCTGCGCGATGGCGTCGCCGGAAACAGGCTTCGAGAACTTCTTGACGCCTTCAACAACGGTCTCAACAGCCTTTTCAATGCCACGCTTCAGAGCCATCGGGTTTGCACCCGCTGCAACCGACTTCACGCCTTCACGGAAGATGGATTGCGCCAGAATCGTGGCGGTGGTGGTGCCGTCGCCCGCGATATCGCTGGTCTTGGAAGCCACTTCGCGCACCATCTGCGCGCCCATGTTTTCCAGGGGGTCCTTCAGTTCCACTTCCTTCGCGACGGTGACGCCGTCCTTGGTGATTGTGGGACCGCCGAACTTCTTTTCCAATACAACGTTGCGGCCCTTTGGACCGAGCGTTACCTTCACGGCATCAGCCAACTGATTCACACCGCGAAGAATCGCCTGACGCGAACCTTCGCCAAACAAAATTTGTTTTGCAGCCATAGTTATCGTTTCTCCTCCTTCTTACTTCGTGCCATTGGTAGAAATCACGCCGAGAATCTCGTCCTCACGCATGATCAGATACTCGTTACCGTTCAGCTTGATGTCTGAACCCGAGTACTTGCCGAACAGGATGCGATCGCCTGCTTTTACATCGCAAGCAATCACCTTTCCGTCATCGGTCTTCTTGCCGTTTCCTACGGCCACTACCTCGCCCTGCTGCGGCTTCTCTTTGGCAGAATCCGGGATGAAAAGACCGCCTGCAGTCTTGTCTTCCCCTTCTTCAATCCGTTTGACCACGACGCGGTCGTGAAGCGGACGAATTTCCATACGTAAACCTCCACTGAGTTGGTGAATTAAAAACTCTTGGGAACTCTGGATTAGCCAACTTTCTTACCAATCCGTCCCAGCGATAGTTTTAGCACACTCCCGGCTAGAGTGACAAGAGTTAATTTTATATAATTGATAACAAAGTAGATATATGTCTAGCAATCGGGGCATTGATAGTGATCAACTCAAGTTTTATGATTCTTTTGGGCGGCGGGCGTGTTTTACATCCAGAGCGTCTTGATTGGATACTGCGCAATCAACTCGTCCGGCGTTATGATTGTCATCCCGTTTTCAATCGCCTGGCAAATCAACATCCTGTCGAACGGATCGTTATGCATCTTCGGCAACTTCGCCAATTGCAACACAGCCGCGTCCTCCAGGGGCAGAGCGCGCACTCTGCCTAGGGTCTTTGTCTCCGAAAAGAATTCGACGGGCGGCTTTGGTAGCTTTAACTTGCCGTTCTGCCATTTCACTATCGCTTCCCAAACCGACGCTGCGCTCAAATAGCGCCGATTGGCTGGATTCGCCAGCACATCGCGTAGGGTCGGCGAGATCTTTTTCGAATCCATCATTAACCACAGATACACGCAGGTGTCGAGCAGTAGCTTCATAAGCCTTCGAAGGCGCGTAAGAGATCGTCGGGCAACGGTTCGAAGAAGGATTCTGAGACGCCGAAACCGTCATAAATACCGAACTCGGGCTTGCCCTCGTCGGCCGTTTCAATGCAACGAATTTCCGCGATCGGCTTGTTGTGGCGGCACAAAACGACGACCTCACCCTTCTCCACGTCATCTAAGTAGCGAGAAAGATGCGTTTTGGCGTCCTGTAGGTTGACTGCTTTCATGGGTCTATTATAGCACGGAAAACTAGTTTATATTCTGGTCTGTTCTTGGGCGGCTACGATTTTGGTACCATAACGGAGTAGAACCTTGTTCTAACGTTACATGCGGCGCGCCTCCTCCCTTCTTCTCTTTGCCGCCATCCTAATCTCCGTCATCGTCGGCATCACGTACACCATCCGCCGCTCTCAGGCTCAGCACAAAAAGTACGCCCATCCCCCCGTCCTCGCCACCTCCGACGAAGGCCTAGCGCTACAGGGATGGAAAAGCTACAAAGACGATCCACAAACCAATCGCCCTATCTACGACATAAAGGCAGCCTCGTTCCGCGCCACCAACGACCCGTCCACTTTTGAACTGCGTGGCTTGGCACTAAAGCTCTTCAACAAGAAAGACGCCAACTATACCTACATTAAGGCCGACAAGGCGCTCTACGACGAACGCTCCGAAGTCATGACCTCCGACGGTCCGGTCAGCATTGTGATGAATGTGCCGGTCGGTAAGGACGCTGAAGACAAAGTCGAGCTTGCCAAACGCGTCCAGGTGCAAACCTCCGGTGTCAAATATGAAACCAAAACTGGCAAAGCTCACACAGACCAAGCCGCCGCTTTTATTTTTCCCGACGGCAGCGGCAAATCCGTCGGCGTCGAATATGATCCAAATACCAAAATTCTTCACATGAAGTCGCAGGTAGTACTTGATCGCAATGGCATGCACATCGAAACAGCCGACCTTATCTACAACGAAGCGGATCAAAAGATCTTGCTCTCGCCGTGGTCGAAACTGCAGCGACAAACCATGAACATTCAGGCGCAGAAATCTCTGGTCACCCTCGCCGACGACAAAGAGCATCGCGGCAAAGTGCGTCAGATCGATTCAGACCAACCCAAAGGAACGGACGACCGCAAAGGCCGCCATGTGGAATACTCCGCCGATCAGATGACCGCTCACTTCGACGAAGATGGCAACATGCGGGAGGTGGTCGGCACTCACCACGCCCGCGTCGTATCCATTCAAGAGCGCGCCAAAACCGTCATCACCGGCAACACAGCCGACTTGCATTTCGAACTGGAACAAAAAGCCGGCAAAGACAAACCCGACAGCTATCTGCAATCCGTTATTGCTGAAGGGCAAGCTGTGGCGGAATCCTCACCCATCGAACAGCCCGGCGTGACTCCGACCGAAACCCGCATCCTTCGCAGCGAAACGATCAACCTCGATATGAAGCCCGGCGGCCAAGAGGTCCAGGAAATCCGCACACTTACTAAGGCGCAACTCGAGTTCATACCTAACCGTCCCGAGCAGGTTCACCGCGTGCTCGATTCATCCAAAATGCGCATCGTTTATGGCGACCATAGTTACGTAGACACCTTCATGGGCTGGAACGTCGCCACGCGGACAGACAAGCCTCCTACGCCCGGCCAGAAGACGCCGCCTTCGCCGGCCTACACCTGGAGCGATGAGATGACGGCCAAATTCGTGCCAAACTCGAGCGACATCGACCACATCGAACAGCGTGGCAATTTCCGCTATAAAGAAGGTGCCCGCACAGCGTCGTCCAGCAAGGCTATCCTCGAACAGAAGATCAACCGCATCACCCTGGTTGACCACGCCAAGGTTTCCGACGACACCGGCTCCACCTCGGGCAATCTCATTGTGATGGACCAGGCCAGCGGCGACATGGACGTGACCGGCAAAGTTTTCTCTGTCCGCGCGCCGGAGAAAAACCAGAAACCCGGCACGTCTGTGCTCGACCAAACGCAGCCGCTGCAAGCGAAAGCCGACAAAATGCGTTCGCGCGAAAACAACTACCACGTCTTCTACGACGGCAACGTTGTGATGTGGCAAGGAGCCGATCGCATCACCGCCGACAAAATCGAAATCGATCGCAACGAACAGACACTCGAAGCCTCGGGCAATGTGGTAAGCGAACTCGTCGATAACAAAAAGTCTCCCGCCGCCACCGACAGCAAATCTGCGGCGCCCGCCGACAATCCTGTGTACACCACCGTTAAAGCGCCCAATCTGCTTTATCACGACGACACTCGCTTAGCCCTGTATAGCGGCGGCGTCACGCTGCTTCGTAACGCCATGACCGTGACGTCAAAAGAATTGCGTGCTTTTCTAACGCCGAAGACCAACGACAACAGCGACGATTCTTCTCTAGACCATGCCTTTGCCGATGGCAATCTGCTGGTGGTCGATATCCTTGGACCGAATCACAAGCGCACAGGCAACGCCGATCACGGCGAATATTACACCAAAGAAGACAAAGTAATTTTGACCGGTGGTACGCCGCAAATTGTCGATAGCATCCGGGGCGTGACCAAGGGCTCCAAACAAATTACCTACTTCAGCGGCGACGACCGCCTGCTGGTGGAAGGCGACCTCAAGACGCCGGCCTTCAGCAAGATGATCAAAAAATAGGCTAGTCGCTTCTTTCGTAGACGATGCTCAGGGGTGTGCGCGCCACTTCGCGGTAACCTCGCAATAACTCGCGCATGGCGGCGAAGTTCTCGGCTTTCAATTTGTTGTTCAGCAGCCCCAATCCATCCACAAAGAACGTCGGCCGCGATTGCGCCACTTCACGCAGATGCGCGCTCGTCCGTTCGTTCACCACAGGCGTTTGCGCCGTTAAGTGCCGGTCCGCTGCCACGCCCGTTAAAGGTTGCGAGTCCCAAAACCGGCTGGCCAACCCCAATCGCGTGTAAACGTACACGTCTGGCCGGTAGCCCCACACGAACAACGTGTCACCCGGCCGTTTCAGTGCGTTGATTTGCGCCGCTGCCTGCTGGCTGTCCAAGTCTAAAGCGATATCGCGCCATGCGGCGTGGGTTGCCATTTGTGCATAGCGCGGGGCAAAGCGCACAAAGGGCACAAGCATCAAAACAACAAGTGCCGCCGGCAGAAAGCGCCTTCGCCCGTCGACCGCCAACACTATGCCGCGCGCCCCAACAACCGCCAACGGCGGCAGCATTTGCAAGAAATAACGCGGCGCAAAATGATTGCCAAAGCAAACGGCGGCAAACGAGAGAGCTAACCACGCCATCAGCTTTGTTCGCTCTCGGCGCTCTTCGCGCCACGCGCCGTTCACCCAGCTCGCCGCCAATCCCGCATGAAACCCCAGCCAATGCCCGATTCGTTCCAGCGCCAGCGCGAGGGGATGAGCGACCGGTTCACCCGGCGCGTATGCCAATCCCCATAACCACACTTGCTCCCAGTAACCTGACAAAGCCCCGATCATGGCCAGGACAGCCGATCCGAACACGGCTACCGCCGCGAACGCAAGCAGCGAAGGAAGAACCCAAACCGCACAGGCTGCGGCCACGAACAACGCTTTCACATTGATCCAAAAGCCGATGCCAGAAACCAATCCCGCTGCCCACGCTTTGCCCTGCCGCGCAAAATAGATGGCCGCCAAATGCGGAGCAATCAGCAATGCGTCGGGCGCAAACGGTATCACCGCTGCCGGCAAATAGAACGTCGTGAAAAACGCGGTCAACAATGCCGCCACCCGTCCTTCCACTTCGCCCCACCAACTCCGTGCCAACTTGTGTGCCAGAAAACAGCAAAGCAAAATGTACGCTGCATCCCACAGACGTAGAATCAGCCCTGGAACCGCGCCGATTAGCAGGTAATACAGCGAAGCCAGCGGCGGTTTGTCGTACCAAAAATCGCGGTAAGGCATCTTGCCATGCAAAATCTCGATCGCCGCCGCCATGTGGTAATCCTCGTCCGACCAGAGCACCCCCGCGAAGCATAGCCGCAAGCACGCCAAAGCAACCAAAACGCTCACGAACACGTATATATTGCTTACGGCTCTTGTCGGTTGCATCAACGCGTATGATAGGACATAGGCCCTACAACAGCCGCATGCGAACATTGCAAACAGCCGAAATCTCCAAATCCTACAACGGTCGCAAAGTCGTAGACAACGTCAGCGTCCGCGTGGAACAAGGCGAGGTTGTAGGCCTTCTCGGTCCCAATGGTGCTGGCAAAACCACCTCGTTCTACATCATCGTAGGTCTTGTCAGCCCTGAATCGGGTGACGTTCTGCTGGACGAGGAGCCCATCACCCAGTTGCCCATGTTTAAACGCGCGCACAGGGGAATCAGTTATCTGCCGCAGGAACCTTCCGTGTTCCGCAAGCTCAGCGTGGAAGACAACCTCATGGCGATTCTGCAGACTTTGCGCATCTCGAGCCATGAGCGCCGCGAGCGCATGAACAATCTCATTAGCGACCTCGGCCTGGAAACCGTCCGCCATAGTAAAGGCTACATGCTTTCCGGGGGCGAGCGCCGCCGCGTGGAAATCGCCCGTTCTCTCGTTTTGCAGCCCGATTTCATTTTGCTCGACGAGCCGTTCTCGGGTATCGATCCGATTCAGGTTCTCGAACTCCAACGCATCATCAGCGATCTCAAACGCCGCGGCATCGGCATTCTGGTCACGGATCACAACGTGCGCGAAACCCTCGCGGTCACCGATCGCGCCTATATCATCAGCAGCGGCCGCATTTTCCGCGCCGGCTCGCCGGATTCGCTCGGACGCGATCCCGAAGTTCGCCGGATTTATTTGGGCGAGAATTTCTACTTTGCGCCAGGCATCGATCTCCCAGGCGCAACGGCCACCACATCGCGCGAGCGCAGCTAGCGCTTTCGAACCGGCGGTTGGGTTTGTTTTTCCAAACCCGCCATCGCATGCGAATTGGGTTCGTTTCGCAAAACGNNAAACGCCTTTTCTTCGCTTCTTTTGCCTAAACCCTCAACGATAGACTAAAACATAACGCCCACCGCCGGGCCGTGAACCCCAGGTTCTCGCTATGCGCCCACAAAGATGCCGGCCAAACGCACCGCGGAACGCACGACCCACAAAGAGCTCAAAACCCCAAGTCTCTTCAGCATTGCCGTTTCCGACGCAGCCGACTGGGTCCAGGTTGCGCCAATCATCGACTCCGCAACTATGAGAAACCTAAACGAGGCCGCCGAACGTCGCGCAAAGGACGCGACACTTGATGCCCTCGTTGACAAGTTGGTTAGCGCTATCGGCGGGCTCGTCTCGCGGATACCGGCACGCGGGTAGAAACTACTTCGGCGGACTCCCCGCGTCATCTCCGTACTTGACCTGGCTATCCGTCACCGCAATTTCCACTCTGCGGTTCTTCGCGCGCGCTTCCGCCGTGGGGCCATTCACAATCGGACTCGTCTTTCCATAACCCTTCATGCTCACAATGCCCGCCGGCACGCCCGCCTTAACCAGATAC
>PMSX01000039.1 GCA_003167495.1 Bryobacterales bacterium
TCGATGCCGAGCGAGAGCGGAGTGACATCGAGCAAGAGCTTGTCTTCGACGTCGCCAGCCAGAATGCCGGCTTGTACCGCGGCGCCGAGCGCCACGACTTCGTCGGGATTCAGTTCGGTGTGCGGCTTGGCTTTGAAGAGGCGTTCGACAGCCGCGCGAACTAAGGGAATGCGGGTGGAACCGCCCACCATGACGACTTCATCAATCTGTTCGGGGGTGAGCTTGGCGTCGGCGAGACAGGCGCGGCAAGGTTCGAGAGTGCGCTCGACGATGGGTGCGATCAGGCGCTCCAAGAGTTCGCGGCTTAAGGCGCGCTGATACGTTTTGCCGCCATAGGTGAGCTCGATTTTGGCGTCAGGGACGAAAGAGAGTTCTTCTTTCGCTTTGATGACGGCGCGGCGGAGGCGCTGGACACCTTCGGAGTCTTGTGGGATATCGGACTCTTCGAGAGCGATGCGCAATAGGAGGTTGTCGATATCATCGCCTCCCAAGTGAGTGTCGCCGTTGGTGGCGAGAACTTCGAAGATGCCATCGTGAAGACGCAGGATGGAGATATCGAACGTGCCGCCGCCGAAATCGTAAACGGCGATGATGCCGTCTTGGCGTTTGTCGAGACCGTAGGCGAGAGAGGCGGCGGTGGGTTCATTGACAAGGCGGAGAACGTCGAGTCCAGCGAGACGGCCGGCGTCTTTGGTGGCTTGGCGCTGCGCATCGTTGAAATACGCGGGGACAGTGATGACGGCTTCCGTGACAGGCGCGCCCAGAGCGGCTTCGGCGTTGTCTTTGAGTTGCTTGAGAATGGCGGCGGAGATTTCGGGAGGTGTGAAGGTGCGGTCACCAAGTTTGAGTTGAATGGCCGAATCGCCTTCGCTGGTGATGCGGAAGGGGAAGAGTTTGAGTTCATCCTGCACATCGTGCGCACTGCGGCCCATCAGGCGCTTAACGGAATAGACAGTGCGTTCAGGCTTGGTGAGGAGCAGTTCGCGCGCGGGTTCTCCGGCGATGAGGCGGTTGTTGCCGGTGAGCGAGACGATGCTCGGGACGATTTTGCGGCCTTCCGCATCTTCAATGATTTTAGGGCCGGTGAGGTCGAGATAGGCGATGAGGCTATTGGTTGTGCCGAGATCGATGCCGACGATTTTGGATTTGCGGCTTTCGCCGAAGTCAATTTGAAAAGTACCCATTGCTATAAACGTTCTTCCAGGGGCGCGGCGGTGGACGGATTGAGTGCACGGTCTACGTCGCGCAGCAGGTTATCAATGTAGCGGCGGCGGTTCAGCAGGCCGCGGATTTCGCTTAAGGCTTGTTTGGCGGTGTGTGTTTCGGGAGCGGCGGCGTCGTATTTGGCGAAGAGAATCTCGAGTTGGTGGTCGACGTCGCTTTGGAGTTTGGCGAAATTGGCGCGGGCGGTTTCGAGCTGGGAGCGCGCATCGCTATCACCGCTTTTTAGTTCTTCGAGCATCATGTTGAGTTCGAAGACTTCTTCCAGGAGTTCGGGAGGGACGTCTTTAGAGCGCTGTTCGCCGATGGGGAAGCCTTCTTCTTTGAGAAGGTATTCGGCGCGTTTGACGGGGTCTTTGAGGGTGCGGTAACCGTCGTTCAAGATGGAGGTGGCTTCGAGGGCTTCGGCTTGTTCGGCCGGAGATTTGCGGCCGAAACGGTCAGGATGCCACTGGCGGCTGAGCTCGTAGAAGCGTTTTTGGAGGGCGTCTGGATCTACGCGGAGTTTCTGTTCCAGGCCGAAGAACTGGAAGAAGTTTTTGGAGAGGATAGGCATTGAAGACGGCAAACTAGGTCGCTGACGCTTTCGGCTCTCTGTTAAGCAGAAAACGAGGTGCCGCAGCCGCAGCTCTTGGTGGCATGCGGATTCTCAAAAACGAAGCCAGATTGGAGGAGCGAGTCTTTCCAATCGAGCGTCATGCCATCGAGGAAAATCATGCTTTTGGGATCGACAAAAACCTTCACGTCCTCGAATTCAAAGACGTGATCGCGCGGACGGGGTTCGGGTGCGAACTTGAACTGGTAGCTCAGGCCCGAGCAGCCGCCGCCTAAGACGCCCAAGCGCAAACCACCGGCGACTTTTTCGCGAGC
This sequence comes from Bryobacterales bacterium, assembly GCA_003167495.1. Lineage (GTDB taxonomy): Bacteria > Acidobacteriota > Terriglobia > Bryobacterales > Bryobacteraceae > Bog-105. Next base: position 2,092 of record PMSX01000039.1, read on the forward strand.
GAAGGCAGCGCGGATTTTTTCAACCGCTTTGGGCGTGACGTGTACTTGCTTGGGTGCGCCTTCAACCGGGGCATTCCCCGATTGAATTTCTGGCGCACCCGGGAGCTGAGTTAACTCAGCCATATATTTAGTATCCTCCAAAATTAGTGAACGGCGACGGTTTCGGACTTGGGAGCGCCGACTCGCTTGTTTTTGTAGTCGCCGATGGCGGCCTTGATGGCATCTTCGGCTAAAACGGAGCAGTGAATTTTCACGGGAGGAAGCGCGAGCTCGTTCACGATATCGGTGTTTTTGATTTCGAGCGCTTGGTCGACAGTCTTGCCCTTCAGCCATTCGGTGGCGAGCGAGGAACTGGCGATGGCGCTGCCGCAACCGAAAGTCTTGAACTTGGCGTCTTCAATGACACCTGTTTCAGGATTGACCTTGACCTGCAGCTTCATCACGTCGCCGCACTCAGGCGCGCCCACCATTCCGGTACCGACGTCGGGGCTGTTTTTGTCCATAGAACCCACGTTGCGGGGGTTGTTGTAATGATCGAGCACTTTGTCAGAGTAAGCCATATTTTATGTTCCTTTTTCGAATTGTCCTAATGAGCCGTCCAAGATACCTTTGAGAGATCTACGCCTTCCTTGGCCATTTCATAGAGAGGAGAGAGCTCTCTTAATTTCTTTACCACCTCTGCCACTTTGTTGCCGACGTAATCCACTTCTTCTTCCGTGTTAAAGCGACCGATGCCGAAGCGGATGGAGGAATGCGCCAGATCGTCGCCGGCGCCTAGCGCCTTCAACACGTAAGACGGTTCGAGGGTAGCGGAGGTGCAGGCGGAGCCGCTGGAAACCGCAATGTCGTTGATGCCCATGAGCAAGCTTTCCCCTTCGACATACGCGAAGCTGATGTTCAGATTGTGGGGTAAGCGATGTTCCCAAGAGCCGTTGATATAGGTTTCGTCAAGATCGTTCATCAAGCGATCTTTGAGCTTGTCGCGCAGAAAACGGAGGCGTTTGGTTTCTTCCGCCATTTCCCGATTGGAAATTTCGGCGGCCGCGCCCAAACCGACAATGCCGGGAACGTTGAGGGTGCCGGAGCGCATGCCGCGTTCGTGACCGCCACCATCCATTTGAGCGGTGATCTGGACGCGCGGGTTGCGGCG
>PMSX01000275.1 GCA_003167495.1 Bryobacterales bacterium
CTCCCGGTCATGCTAACGTGCCCGGGCATGCCAATTTCGATCCACCGAAACCGCTCCCCAAACCACTCAGTGTCGCCGCACCGAAGACCGGCGTTTCAAAAAGTACGACAAGTGTCACGTTACCGGGTGGAGCGAAGAAGATCATTGGATCTGGAATCAGCCACCTAACACTGAAGGGCGGAAAACAGGTAACCCTTCCGAAGAGTCCAACTGGCGCAGTCCCGGCAAAGAGAGCGGCCAAGAAGTCGGCCGCTGGTGTTCGGGTCACAATACCCGGAGGCAAGGTGACAGTCGTTCCACCTTCGACCAAAGTGACGCTGCCTGACGGGCGCGCGGTTGTCGTTGGCGGTAAAGCACAGCCGCGCTCCAGCAGAACGCGAGGAGGCTAATACGTGCCTGCTCGTCCACCTGAGGAGGCCATGCGCTTAGCCCTGCAAGCGTTCGTAGAGGCAACCCGCAAGAATGTGGTTTTTCGGCGATTACTCCGATATCGGCCTGCGGAAGCCCTTGAGATCGCAGGCCTCAATGTTGACTGTTTGCCGTCTAGCCTGCCAGTCCGGTACAACGAGACGAGCGTCGAAATTACCAAGGAAGTTCTATTCGGCCCGAAATCGATCGTCTCAGATTCGTTCACCCCTTGGCCTTTTGAATTGCGTCTCGTACGATACGGGTTAAAGCCGATGGCACTGATTCATGCCCCCGCCCTTGATGCGTGCCGATTATTGCACCAGTGCCGAGCCTCCTCACTGTTCGCCATCCTGACGCCTTACGCTTTCGATGCAGCAGGTGATGCCTCTGCCGGCGGCTATATCAACATAGCCAGCAACACGAGGCCGGCAGCCGCAGAACTCCTAGGCTGGCGCGGTCTCTTAGTCGCTCGCGATCTGCGACAACTTAAACTCGGTTGGTTATCGGTCCTTTTCCACTGGGATGAGTTTCTTGGTCTGTTACTGGGTTATCCCGATTGCTGCGTGAGGGCCTTCCGGCGGAATTGGGAAGCTGCCTGCTCTAGCTTTAACGGTGAGGTTGGAGCCGCGCTGTTGGCAAGCCAGTCACACGCGCCGGTGGATGCCGCGCACTGTTGCATGAATGTTTTTGCGCGCTACTTCGGATTTCACCTTACCGAACATTTCCCGTGCGGCTTTAACTGTCAGGCTACCGTGCGTATTGGTGATCGCCTTTTGAAAGGGCTCCATCATTACGAACCTCAGTACGCCGCTGAACTCGCCCGTATGCTCTCCGCCCCTGTTCTGTACGTTGGCGCCGAAGGCACGTATATGTTTCCGGATGCCAGGTGGGAAAGTGCGGGCACAGTTCTTCATTATTCGCGCGTGCTGTCCACCATCCCCGAATCGGCCCTGATGACGCTTCTCAACACCAACCGCACTCTGCCCGCGAAAACCGAGTACGGTCGAGTGATGCGTTTCCCGGCGGCAGCGTAAAAAACGATGCGCTACTTTGCCACTCCCAACCTGGAAAAACGCGAGGCAGAGAACATACCTCAGCAGTTCGGCAAAGTCTTTTCTCCCGCAGTATCAGTCACCATTAGTGACGGTAGCATTCTCGAACGGAGAGGGACCGACATCGCTGTCATTCGAAGCGAACTCCTGGCCATCCACCCTGACTCGGGCAGTTGGGCTTTCCTCACGCCTGCCGAAGGAAAACTTCTCTCGATGATAGACCGAACACCATATGGGCAGCTGGACGGCTCATGGCCACGCTTAGGCGCGTTTATCGCGAGTCTCTGGCGTCGCGGCCTGATCTCGATCAATGGCCACCGCGCAGTCGACGAGGCCATGTTCGAAGACTCTCCGAACTTCCACGAGGGACATCTCGTCGAGTTGCTGCTGACTGAGAAGTGCAATCTCGCCTGCGGATACTGCCTCGCCGGAGCTAACCCGAACATGCCCGCCATGACTCCAGAGATCGCCCGGCGCACTGTCGACTTGGCCTTCGGCATGAACGAGGCCCGTGTGCTCGGGTTCGAGTTTTCCGGCGGCGAGCCGTTCCTGAAATTCGGGCTTATGCGCGAGTTGGCGACATACATTCAATCGCATCCGCACCGGAACGGCCGTCGCGTTTTCCTTTCCGTCCAGTCCAATGGAACACTGCTAACTGTCGAACGCGTGCAGTGGCTGAAGGACAACCAGGTAAGCGTCGGCATCTCTCTGGACGGCCAGCCGTGGTCTCAAAATCTAAGCCGTCCCATGCTGAACGGCGGCCAGTCGTTTCAACAACTGCTTAGGGGTATCGATCTCCTGCAGCGCGCGGACGTCCCCTTCGGCGCCCTCGTGGTGCTGAACCGTTCGAATGTCGGTAGCGTCCATGAGCTCATCGATTTCTGCCTCGATAACGATATCCGGTCCTTCAAGCTGAATCCCGTTTCGTTCCTCGGCACGGCACAACAGAACTGGAATAACGTGGGACTCACTCAAGAGGAGATAGTTGCATATTTCATCCAGTTGATTGCGCTTATCGGCGACCGCGGGTATCCGTTGATGGAAGCAAATGTGCGCACCATGCTTCAGTTCCTAACCAGCAAACAGCGAACAACAAGGTGCCTGCGCACCCACTGCGGTGCGGGGGACACATTCCAGGCCATTTCCGCGGCGGGCGATATCTACCCTTGCGGGCGGTCGACCCAAACCCCGGCGCTGAAGTTGGGGAACGTTTTGGACGTTGCACTTAACAGCTTGTCCGCGCCCGCTCGGCACAACCCCTACATTGAGGAAATTCGCAACCGGCGCCCGACTAATCTAGACGAATGTACGATTTGCGAGTACAGGCAGTTCTGCCAGGCTGGCTGTTCGGCGCAGGCGTTTGAAAAATACGGGACTGTCCGGCATCGCACGCCGGAGTGCCACTTCTTCAAGAGCCTGTATCCCCACCTGATGTACGAGTTGAGCTTCCGTCGAGAGATGTTCAAGGTTTTCGAGCGCAACGGATATTTGGGGAGGGAGGGAGTTCTGATTCATGATGAGTTTGGGATCGCCGCTCATTCATCTGCGAGAGTCGGATGAATCGCCGGTAGCCTTTTCGGGCTTGTGCTGGCCGGAGAAGCCGGACAGCGAAATCGACGAACTGGCGGTCAAGTCGATACTGGCACGTCGGGATCGAATGGCGGAGGCGTTCGCCGGAATACGTTTCCACCAGGGCCTCGACAATTTCATTCGGGGCTTGTGTAGCTTGCCCGCCATGGATGCACTGCGACTGTTCGATAACGCCTGGTCTGCCGCTGTGTTTCGCTGGCCGCCTCGGCATGTCATCGATGATGCCCCGTTTGAGCCCGACTTCACAGACCGCATCCGATGGGCGCTGGCCTGCGCGGCCGAGCAGCCTGGTGCGTCGGCCGCAATCGTCGTTCCACCACCGCTTGACCAAAAACTTGCATATCTCTATTTTCCCAACCGCCACGTTCTGCTGAATGTTGGAGAAGGGCCAGTGGCGATTGCACGCGAGGAACGGCTCATCCGTCTCACCAATGCTGACGGTCGCTGTTTTACCTTGCCGCAAGGCAGCGGTTCCATTCCGGCCGGTAAGTATGCCGCCAGTGCGCTGTGGGCGCTCGAACACGCTGCTGGGTGGCCGTTGTTAAACGGCATCCCGTTGTTTATGAAGTTTTCGCCAGGGCCCCCGGTGCCTCCTGAAGAAGCGCGGAAAACCCGCGTCGTGATCACGGAAGCGCTTGAGTTGCTTCAAGCGGTGTGGCCTGCAGCCAAAGCCTTCGCCGAACGGTGGGTGCGCGGAGTCCTTGTCCTGCCGTACTCTGGCTGCTCTCGCAGTCACACCAGCGTGCATGCGCCGCAGGTGCTGATGTGCAGCACGGAGTCGGCCTCGAAAGTAGCGGAGGCGCTATGCCACGAACTGAGCCACGCGCGTATGTTCCTGGTCCTCGAAAGAGATCCGATCTTAAAGAACGATTTTAATCGCACACACCATTCCGCTTGGCGGCGCGATGCCCGTCCCTTGCTCGGACTGCTAAACGGAGTTCATGCTTTTCTCAACGTTTGCCGTTATTACCAACGGCTGCAGAAGAAGGACCCCGCGCGGTGGGGAAAAGAATGCGACTTCGTGCTGAAAACGCAGATACCGAAGATTTCGGTGACGTGGTCTTACATTCAACAGCACGCAGTCTGGACGGGCACCGGAGAGCGGGTTGCGAGCGATCTGGACGCGGCGGTGCGTGAGATATGCAGATGATGCCCCAGGTAGTGACGTGTCCTACGGCCGCGTCTGCGGCAAACCTCGCTCCTTTTGTCATCGACGAGGCCGGTCTCGAGCAGGGGCAGGATCAGTTCTCGCGGTTTGGATTCGCCGTGTTGGGGCCGGCCGCGCTCACGAACGAAGCGATCCAGCAACTGCGCGCCGAAGCGGCCAAACAGCGGAACGCTGCGTCATGGCCTTTGCGATATGGGGACGCTCGGAGCCAGGTGCCCGAGGCGAACGTGCGCGGTCACTTCGGGCCGTCCGCCCGAGGTTTCTTGAGCGGTGATTCGGTGCTCCGATTGATGCAAACGATTACCGGCCAAGCCGTTTCTCCGTCGTGGAGCGCATCTTGCTACACTTGGTACGACATTCCTGGCGCGTGGCTCGGTCGCCATCTCGATAAGCAGGACGCATGCTTTCTCACCATGCTGGTCGGGCTAGAATCGCATTGGCCCGCCGATTCCACCCCGCCGCCGGGCAACCAGTTGTGGATTTACGATTCATTCTTGGCATCCCGCCCGCTCTTTCGGATAACGACGCTGGTTAATCGAATCACCATTCTGGATGGCAAGCGTTGGCCGCACGAGAGGCGGCCAGTTCAGGAGGGCCAGCACGCAAGCGTCTTATGCGCCTGCTTCCGGGCTGCCGAATTATGAACCGATCACTGCCCGACGATCCAATCCTTCTGAGTGGCTTCCAAGCGTGGCGGAGCAATCGCTTCAAAGAAGCCCTCGGAATCTTCAAGGCATTTCTGACAACCAAACCGGACAGCGACGACGCGTGGCGCGGCGTGGGGAGCGTCTACTGGTCCATGCAGCGGTTCGAAGATTCCCTGCTAGCGTTCCAGGCGGCCCTGCGTTTGAGTCCCACCGACCCGATGCACTGGGCCGATGTCGGTCTCGCGCTGCGCGATCTCAAGCTTCCTGAGCAGTCGATCAACATGTTCGAGGTTGCCATTGCCTTAGACGAACGTTACGATCCTGCGTGGAACGAGCGTGGCAATGTGCTCTTCGACATCGGGAAATACCACGACGCGATCCAGTCCTATGATCGCGCCATCGCGCTCTGTTCCACTCGCGCGGTATATTTTCACAATCGCGGAGAGTGCCGGCTCATGATGGGCGACAAACCTACCGCGACCGCGAACTTCCGCGCCGCGCTAGCGTTAGATCCACGATACCAGCCGTCACTGAAGCGTCTCCAATACTTCGCAGGCTAGAAGTTCCGACCCCGACTTATCAAAGAGGTACTCTATATCGATAATCAGAATAGCTGCGCTGTTCAAATAATGTGTCCAAAGCGCTCGCGACGAGTTCTGGCTGTATCGCGCAGACAGAGTGACGAGCCTCAATACTAACACCAGGTCCGATTCGAAATCCCCACTGCCTGGCGCTTCTAGGTGCGAACAGTCCGACGCCGGGAATCCGCATTAAATCGGCAGCGTGCAAGAAGCACGAATCCACGCCAACAAATAAATCTGCGTAGTCGAGCAGACACATCGTCGTTGCAAGCGGAAGGCCGAGACAGGATACAATCCTTTCATTGTCCAGTAGACTAGAATCCAGTTTGCACTCCATTCCCACTAAGAACGCTACCGTATTAGGGTGGCCAGCGAGAAAGCGTTCGAGCATTTGTGCAACCCGAGCGGCACTCCAGGTTTTCCCAATCTTAGTATCTAGGTGCACCGCCAAGGTTTCGTTGCACTTGGGAAAGGCGTCCCGCACAACGCTGGCGTCTATACGCCGCAAGTGCGGCATCGGGGGTAAGCCCCAGAAATCCTCGATAACTGCAGACGGAGCAAAAACTTTCACAGCGTCGAAGGTCGAATCAACGGTGTGTCTATTTGGACTCCACCTTAACTGATGCTGGAAAAGCGGGCCGCGACCGATTGATACCGACGGTCTTAGGCGTGAAACAAGTTCTGCTAAATCCTCTGATTCCCAGTTGACCAAGGAAACAAAAATGTCTGTTGATCCAATAGCCCGAGCTACCATCCCTGCATCAAAACTGGGGGCAGCCGGGGGTTTGTACCATGCCTCGATCGGCACCTTGTTTGCGTGAATACTCTCAAATAGAAAGGCCGCCTTGATAGGCGCAAAAGCTATGGACAGCCGACCTTCAAATAGATCCGCGAGAGCCCGGACGGCCGGCAAATATAAAACAGCGTCGCCTATTCCATTTAAAAAGAATACAGTCGCCCACTTTCCGCGAGTCTCAAGCCCCCACCCTTTCTCGCTATCACTCTCCCTCTTCACGGACCTATATTACGAAATTAGGCTGGCTGGGTCCCGGCAGCAACTCTGCACAAACTTACTCTGAGGACCCGTTTTCGGCCTTCTGGGTAAGAAACCGCTCCAAAATCGCCTAAACGGGCGATTGTTGCGTGAAATACCTGGGTACAATACCGTTTTCACGCAGCGTTCGCCAGATCAGCTGTCGGACTGTACTTAACGAGGGACCCTAAAGAACCTGGGGCTAAGCGGCGGTCGCCACAGAATGGGACATTCCCGTATAGGAGTTAAGCCGCCCATTGAGCACCGCCGTTTTCACGTGGAGCAATCCTTGCGCGCCGGTTCTCGTCCATCTCATTTGCTGCTTCTTGCAGAACCGCCAATTGATCAGTTGATCAGTTGATTCACTGTCGATTCGACGTGTGCCGTCGACACTCGCTCTTGCCATCGAAAAGCTTCAGCATAGCCGCGCACGGAGTTCTGGTTTGAGTACAGGTAGGAACGGAGCTCATCGAGCCGCGATTCGACGGCCTGGAAACGTTTTAGGCTTTCCTTTGGTTCATCCCAGGCGCGTAAAGCGAGGCAGGCACGAAACATCTTCATGCTCCCGTCGGCCCATTCAATGCCGTGATTCCAAAGCGTCCATTTCACGCTGTCTAAATTCTTGGAGTGTGAAGCCAGCCGCCGATTGAAGTCGTCCGTGGCTGGTAAATACAAAAGGTCCTTGCGAATCCTCTCCAATCGTCGCGAAATATGAAACCAATCCAGCCGGTGCTGGCACTTTCCGAACCAACCTACTACTCCGCGTAACCCGTCTTCACCATCTGACAAAACAGTTACGTCAGTTTTCGGTCCGCGCCCGCAGCGGCGTAGAACCGCCTGCACTTTCTGCTTCGCTTTACGGTCCAGATCCCGCACGATCCCAAACACTTCGCCGCGTCCGCGTTGTCTTTCGACTCGCCCAGTTAGAATTTCGAATTGCCGGCGTTGACCACCCGCACTCCGCTTGGCCTTGACGAAAGCTCCGTCAATGCCTACGGTCAGATGTTCGGCGGTTTCGGGTCTCACCTTTGGATGCTCTACTTCGTCACACAGTTCCTTCTCAATTTCCTGGCCCACCGCGAGGGTTAGATTAAGACAGGTCATTGAATTGAGACCACCAGTTTCCGGTAGCAACTCACGCAAAAGCCCGGCGACACGCCCGTAGGGGAGTTCCGTTGCCAATTTGGCTTGCAGGTGATGGAGTTCCGGAGTAGTGCGCTTAGGCAAGAGACGAGAGAGTGGTGATATCACACGCTTATCGCCGCAGTGGCTGCAACCATCAAATCGTGGTGCGTCGACTTCAATCCGGCCGAGGATGGTATCCAGTCGCCGAATCCGATGATCTTTAAGGTTTTTGCGCGCTTTACAGGCCGGACAAAGACGAGCCGCCTCGCAATAGCGGCGAAGTTGCTGGGTCACTACAACTTGCTGCAGCTTAGCCAAGATCGGTTTGGCGTCGGCGAGTTTGAGACCCACCTCCGCTGCGGATTGACACGAACCGCATTCTATTTGCCCCAAATCCGCAGTGGCAATCCCGCCGTCTTCTTCATTCCATTCGACCTTCACTCGATAAAGCATTCTGATTCCTCCCGTTTGCCAGCTCAACATGACGGCAGGGATCTCGTCAAGGCTCACGTCCCCAGGTTCTTTACGGTCTCGAAATGAGTGCAACCCGACAACTGTCTCCGGTTTCCTTGCCGTCGCAGGTCGGTTCCGTTTCCAGCGACCCACTATGCACATTACCCATAACTCCGATCACCCGGATCGTCGGGTTGCCCTTATCGGTGAACTCGCGCCCGATCGGGTTTTCTTCTGGCCACAGTAGATAGGCTATTTTCTGATTGACTTGATCGCACGGGAGGCGGCCAGGCAAACTGGTCGTCAGAATCCGCTGATGAGCGCTTTCGCTACGCAATCCGACGGCTCTTTACCATCGTTGGATGGACGTGGACTGGGGCCTTCTTATCTCGTTTATGACTCGTCAGTTTGGGCAAGCGACCAATAATCACACCTTCGTAAGCTTCAACTACGATCTCGTGTTGGAGCGCGGCATTCAACTCGCGGCGAATGGAAACGTCGATCCCAAACGAATGTTCGCCTTCCCGATCAACATGCAAGCAATATCTGATCCGCCCTCTTCGATGGACGAATTGGGTGGGGGTCCGTTGAGCGCTCTTCCTGTCCTGACGTTGCCAAATCCAGCGATGGCGGCCGAAATATCTTCCAGCGAATTTCATCTCAGACTTTCTTCACGTTCCGAATCAATTTGGCTACCTAATGGGGTGTAGTCATTCGATTAATGCAGCTGTGATAATTCGCTATTGTCGCCAGCCCCCTCCGAGCGATCTGTAGAGCTGCACCAGACTCTGGTACTCATCGCCTCTCGCCTGCGCAAGTGTTAGTTCAGCAGCAAAGAGTGATCGCTGGCCGTCCAGCACTTCGAGATAAGTTGTAATTCCTCCCGTGTAACGCATGTTGGACAGTCGGACAGACTCCTGCAAGTCCGCCACAGTCTCCTCCTGGCGAGCGCGAACCTGATGCAACTTTTGATAGCCGATCAGTGCATCCGATACATCACCGAATGCGCGCTGAATGGTCTGACGGTACGAGATCAAAGCCTGTTGGTGTTGCGACTCGGCGAGCTGCAGATTCCCGCGAAGAGCTCCCCCGGTGAAAATAGGCTGGCTCACCTGGGCTCCGTAAGACCAAATCCCGATCTGCGAACTCATTAAGCCCGAGAAAGCGCTGCTCCGTCCAAATGCACCGCCACCAGAACCGGTCAGCGAGATTTGTGGAAAGAACGCGGCTTTGGCGACTCCTATTTCGGCGTTCGCGGCAACCATGTTCTGTTCGGCCGCGCGGATATCTGGCCGGCGCTCGATCAGCGACGAAGGCAGGCCTGGCGGCACTTCGGGAGGGAGTAACTGCTCAACCAGCGGATGCCCGCGCGGCACGGCCTGCGGGTTATTGCCCAGTAAAATGCTAATCGCATCCTCCTCCTGCCCGATTTGCCTCTCCAGGTCGGGAACTTGGGCATTCGCAGTATCGAGCACTTGCTGAGCCTGAAGCACATCCAGCTTCGTGGCCACACCGTGCTCAACGCGCAGCTTGGTGAGCTTCACTGAACCTTCCTGTGTCGCAATAGTCTCGCGTGTGATTTGCAGTTGAAGATCAAGTTGGAGGAGCGCGAAGTAATCGCTCGCTACGTCGCTGACCAATGTCAGTACGACTGTCTGCCTAGCGTCCTCGGTCGCCAGAAGTTGAGCGCGAGACGCCTCGGTGGCGCGGCGCAGCTGTCCGAAAAGGTCCAGTTGGAATGCCGCGTCGGCGGCCAGATTCAGAAGGTTGAACTTGGTTTGGAAGTTGCCCTCTTTGCCGCCACTGAAAGTGCCATCCCCGTGGACCTGCGGAAATAAACTGGATCGAGTGATGACAACTTGTGCGCGCGCAGCGTTGATGCGCTCCGTCGCGAGTTGCAAATCGTAATTCTGCTTCAACGTCGTCCGGATGAGCTCCTGCAATTGCGGATCCTGGAAGACCTGCCACCAGGGAAGATCCGCATAGGAGGTTGCCTGTGCCTGCGATTGCGGGTTTTGGTTCAAATCACGATAGGTAGCCGGAGCGTTTATGGTGGGCCGCTGATAGTTGGGGCCTACCATGCACCCGGCGGCGACGCCAAAACCCAAAATGACCACCATCCACGACGCCAGCGTTCTCATGCGCCCGCACATGTCAGTCCCCCTCTGCTGCCGCAGGTGTTGCGGGCAGCACTCCCGAAGCGTGTGCCTTGCCGGCGCCTGACCACTTCTCCACCATGTAAAAGATCGCGGGGACAAAGAAGATTCCGATCGCGCTGGCAGCCATCATTCCTCCAATGACGGTGGTCCCCATGATTTGACGGGCCACCGAACCGGCGCCAGTTGCCGTCCACAGAGGCACGCAACCGAGAATAAACGCGAAGGAGGTCATCAAAATCGGCCGCAAACGTAGTTTGGCACCCGCGAGCGCGGCATCAGCCAGAGTTTTCCCCTTCTCGTGCTCATCCTTGGCAAACTCCACGATCAGAATTGCGTTCTTTGCTGCCAGTCCGATCAGCATGACCAATCCAATCTGTGAATAGATGTCGCTCTCCATCTGAACCAGGTAAGGCGGCAAGAAGGAGCTAAGAATGACGCGGCGGAGCCACAGAACGCAAAAGGCGCCGAAGATTGCGACTGGCGTGCTGAGTAGTACGCTGAACGGCAAAGACCAGCTTTCGTAGAGTGCGGCGAGAATCAACAATACAAACAACAGTGAAAGTCCGAAGATCAACGACGGCGGAACGCCTTCGCGGGCTTTCTGCTCCTGGAATGAGATACCGGAGTAGTCAAAGCCCATCTCTCGCGGCATCGTCTGTCTGAAAACGGCCTCAAGCGCCGCCGTAGCCTGCTCCGCGCTATAGCCGGGCGCGGCGCTGCCGTTGATTTGTGCGCAACGGTACTCGTTGAAGCGCATAGTAAATTCCGGGCCGAGGCGTGGCTTGATGGAAGTGAGCGTGGACAGAGGAACGTTCTCTCCCTTGCTGTTGCGGACGTAGAATAGTCCGACGTTTTCCGCCCTGGCGCGGTCCTCACCTTCGGCTTCGACATACACCTGCCACTGCCGACCGAAGCGATTGAAGTAGTTGATGAAATACCCGCCCATGAAAGCCTGGATCGTCTTGTAAACATCGTTGAGGTTTACACCTTGCTTGAGCACTTTGTCGCGGTCTACGTCAACAAACTTTTGCGGGACGCTAGGCAAGTAAGTCGTGGTAAGGCTGGCGATTTCCGGCCGCTTGCGAGCAGCTTCAAGAAAGACGCCTAAATTCTTGGTGAGGAACTGAATATCGCCGCCTGAGCGGTCTTCCAGCAGCATGGTAAAACCCCCGGACGTGCCGACGCCCGGAATGGCAGGCGGGGAAAAACTGAAGGCAATTCCCTCGGACATCTGACTCAACTGCCGGTTGAGATGCGCCTTGATGGTTTGAAATTGCTCGTCTCTCGTCGTGCGCTCGTCCCACGGCTTCAGGGTCGCAACGAAGAATGCGTTGTAACTGGTACGAACAAAACTAAGCAAACTGAAACCCACGACGCTGGTAACGTATCGAACCCCCGGTGTGTTGGCCAGGATTTTTTCGACCCGCGCTGCGGCCTGACTCGTCCGTTCGAGCGAAGCCCCGTTGGGGAGTTGTAGATTGACATACGCATAGCCTTGATCTTCGTCGGGAAGGAAACTAGAGGGCACGCGATTGGCGAAGAAACCCGCCGCAATGCCAAAGGCCACCAGCAGTACCAGCACTACTGCGGTCTTCTTTAGCAGCACCCCGCTCCAACTGACATAGCCGTCCGTGGCTTGCTCGAAACAGCGGTTAAACCAATCGAAGAATCTCGTCAGCAGGCCACGGCTAGGTTTCCGCGGGCGCAGAAGCAACGCGGCCAGCGCGGGACTGAGCGTAAGAGCGTTGAACGCCGAGAGAATGACCGAGATGGCAATGGTAACCGCGAACTGCTGATAGAGCCGGCCTGTGATTCCGGGAATAAAGGCCGTGGGCACGAATACGGCGGAGAGAACCAGCGCGATTCCTACAACTGGGCCAGAGAGTTCCTCCATTGCTTTTAAGGCTGCGTTTTTTGGAGTCAATCCCTCCTCGATGTGCCGCTCCACGCCTTCCACGACGACGATGGCGTCATCCACCACGAGACCGATCGCCAGCACCAGACCAAAGAGAGAAAGCGTGTTGATCGAAAAACCAAACAGCGGGAAAAGTATGAACGTGCCCACCAAGGAAACTGGCACGGCCAGAAGCGGAATCAATGTGGAGCGCGCGCTCTGGAGGAAAAGATAGACGACAAGGATCACCAGGGTCAGAGCAATCAAAAGCGTCTTAATGATTTCCTTGATGCCTTCCGTAACCGAAAGAGTGGTGTCCAAGGAAACCAGGAAATCCATGTCCTGGGGGAAGCGTTGCTTCATTTGAGCCATCAGTTTTTGGACGCCAGCTGCGTCATCGACCGCGTTGGAGCCGGGCAACTGGTATGTCGCAATAATGGCGCCGGGCCTTCCGTTAAAACGGCCGGCGACACTATAGTCTTGGGACCCGAGTTCGATTCGAGCGACATCGGCAACCCGGACAATTCCGCCGTCGGGAGTCTCGCGAACGACAATGTTGCCAAATTCCTGGGGTGACACGAGGCGGCCTTGCGCGAGAACCGAGTAGGTAAATTCCTGGCCCTTGGGGGCAGGTTCGCCTCCTGCCTTTCCTGCCGGGTTGACGGTATTTTGCGCCTGAATCGCACTGACGATTTCCGGGACGGTGATCCCGAGCTTTGCCAACGTGTCGGGTTTCACCCAAAGCCGCATCGCGTATTGGCCGGAACCGAACACCTGCACGTTGCCGATGCCTGGCGAACGGAGTATGGGGTCTGCGAGGTTGATATATGCGTAGTTCGCCAGAAAGTTGGCATCGTAAGTTCCATGCGGCGAGTAAAGGGCAACCCACATGAGGGGAGCGGTAACTGATTTTCGAACCGTAATTCCGTAGTTAGTGACGTCCGCTGGAAGCTGAGAAGCGGCTTGCGTTTCACGGGCTTGCGTATTAATGAAATCCGTGTTCGGATCGGTTTTTATATCGAAGTCCACAATCAGGCTGGTAGCCGAGTTGGCAGTGGCATTCAGCGAATACATGTAGTTCATGTTGTCCACGCCATTCACCTGCTCCTCGATAGGGGTGGCAACCGCTTGCTCCAGGGTTTGCGCGTCCGCCCCCACGTAGGTGGCCAGGACTTGAATCTCCGGCGGAGTGATGTTGGGAAACTGGGCCACAGGCAAGCTTAGGACGGTCAAGGTGCCCACCAGCACCATGACGATGGAGATCACCATTGCAACGATGGGGCGGTTAATGAAGAACTTTGACATCGGATTATCGATCCTTGGCTTCCGCGTCAAACGGCTTGGGGTTCACACGCGTCCCCGGGCGCAATTTCTGGACTCCTTCGGCGACAACCTGTTCGCCTCGACTCAGGCCGTTCGCAATAACCCACTGAGTACCGACAGGGTCGCCGACGCTGACCGTGCGAATAATCACTTTCTTGTCGCCATCGACAACGCCAACCTCGTATCCGCCTTGGAGTTCCGACACCGCGCGTTGAGGAACAAGCAGAGCATCACGTTGGAGCCGGATGACAGCGCGGACCTTGGCATAGCCGCCCGGGCGCAATACGTTTCCCGGATTTGGAAACAGCCCAGCGATTCGAATTGCTCCGGTGCTCTCATTCACTTGGCGGTCCGCAAAGTAGAATGTGCCCACGTGTGGATAGGTGGAACCGTCCGCCAAAATCAGCTGCAGGCGTAAATTCTTGTCCGCCTCCAGCCGACTGGCCTCCGAGGGGAAGCGTTTTCGCCATGCGAGATACTGAGGCTCTCCGACAGTGAAGTAAACTTTGATGGGATCAACGGTCGAAACCGAGGTGACCGGCCCGCTGCTCGGATTAACCAGGGCGCCGACCTGGAGCTGGGCTTGTCCCGCGATGCCATCGATCGGGGCAACGAGCCGGGTGAAATCGAGATTGATTCTTGCGGTTTCGAGTGTGGCCTCAGCCGTTTTGATTTGAGCCTTGGCCGTTGCCACTGTCGCTTTCGCCGCCAGGTTGTTCTGGACGGAATTGTCCAGATCCTGCTGGCTTGCGGCCTGCTCCCGCGCGAGTGGCGTGTAACGGTTGACATCCAGTTCAGTCCTCCGCTGAACTGCTTCAGCGTTTTCGAGTTGGGCCCTCGCCTGTGCCAACTGTCCTTCGGACTGATCAACCACTGCTTGAAAGGGTCGCGGGTCGATCTGGAAGAGAAGCTGGCCCTGTTTGACAGACGCGCCCTCCTGATAGCCTTGTTTTAATAAGTACCCTGTAACCTGCGCTCTGACGTCAGCATTGACCAGTCCGTCGAACGTGCCGATCCATTCACCATAGATTGGAACATCCTTCTGCTCCACAGCCACGACCTCGACATCAGGGGGACTAGCCGACTGCGCTCCCTCTACATGCTTGGGGCGCATTGCCGCAATAATCAGGCCTATGCCTATTAAGCAAAGTGCTGCAATTATCCAGAACGTGCGTTTCAAAGGAGCGCTCATTTACACCTCACACAGCGTTTTCGTTGATCCTAGAATTGTCTCTCATTTGAGAGCAGCCCAAGCCCCACTGGACTGAACCCCTAACGTGAGACAGACGAGTTTTGAGACGGTTGCCGTTCGCTGATTTTTCCTAGACGAACGGGAAGTTACGATCCAAGATGGGTCGCGGTAGGCGAAGCGGAAGCGAGCAATGCTGGAGAGCAACTCGCCAGGAATAGCCTACTGGAGACTCATCCAAAACGATGAGGCCGGAGCGGTCGAATGGGCCGCTCCGGTTACATGCAATCAGGGTCTCACATCGGGTGGATAGATCTCCTCCTGCCTTGAAAAACTCACGCTGGGAGCCAGCGGGATTTCCGGCTTTGTGGCTGCAGCCATGTGCCTTTCAAACTCGTCGGGTGATTGGTAACCGAGAGCGGAATGCAGGCGCGTCGCATTGTAATAACGGTCGAAGAAGACGTCCAGATGAGCGCGCAGATCCTCCATATCTTTGTACTCAAAGCAATGAATCTCTTCTTGTTTCAGAGTTCTCATGAAGCGCTCGCATTTGGCGTTGTCGTAGGGATTGCCGGGCCTGCTCATGCTCGGAATCATGCCGTGCTGAAGCAGCAGGTCCAGGTAGGTATCGGATGCATATTGAACTCCGCGGTCGGAATGGTGAATTAAACCTGGCGCCGGCTGTCGCGATTCAATCGCGTTCTTTAATGCCGTGAGCGCAAGATCAGTTATGAGCCTTGGCCCAAGGTTCCAGCCCACGATCTTACGCGAAAACGCATCCATGACAACCGCCACGAACACGTCTACGCGTCCCAGACGTACGTATGTAATGTCAGCCACCCACAGCTGATTCACCGCCGTGCAAGTGAGTCGACGAGCTACATTGATAGCTACCTCAAAATCATGTTTACTGTTCGTCGTCTGTGGAACAAAGCGGCGCTTGCGAATCGCCAGCAAGTTGTCCTCTCGCATTAGGCGCGCGACTCGTTTATGGTTGACTCTCCAGCCCTGGGCACGCAAGGTATGCGTGATGCGACGATAGCCGTATTTTCGGTTCTCGAGCGCGGCCCGCTGAATGGCATCGCGAAGCCGTGACTCTTCTTCGTCAGCATCGGGTTTGGGTCCGCAATGCCGGTAATAACTGGCGCGGTCACCGCCGCCAGTGTGCACATCCGTTCGATTGTCATTTCGCCTTGCTGTCCGTGTACTTGCCGGATTTGTTGGTAGACGGCATCCCGGAAGTCTGTGTGCGCTTCCGGCGATTTTCCTCGATGCGTAGCAAGGCACCTTTGAAAAAATCAAGATCCAACGCTTGTCGCGCGACCAAGCGTTCCAGTTCAGCGATGCGCCGCTGTTGCCGCTCTTCTTTCTTCTCCTCAATCTGAGCCGCGCCCCTGGGGCTTGGCACCGGGATGCGACCGAGGGCTTCATCGCGCCATCGGTACACCTGTGACCGACTCACATGCAATTCACGCACGAGTGCGGTGACGTCATCACAAGCCTTCATCCGTTCCACTACGGATCGCTGGAACGCTTCATCGAATTTCCGTGGGCGTCCTATTTTCTTCTTCTGCTGATTCTGTTGAGACTCGGGGGGCACCTTTTAGCTCCATTGTCTCTCTTTTCTCGTGTCTCAGCTTTGGGGTTCACTACACCACCCTTGTTTGGCCGTCAAGGTCTTCACTATTGGCTCACGCATTTCTTTACGATTCGATGGCCCTTTTCGCTCCGCCGAGAGGCGTCTACGTGAAGAAAAACGGCATAAAATTGGCTCTTCCGCAGTTTTGGTGCATGGGACCTGACAACGTTGGTAGCGTGAAATCAATGCGGGTGGGTGGATTGTGGATGCGGCGGTAAGCCCTGAGCAGGTTAGTTGCCCGGACTGCGGACAGAGTTCTAACTCGCGCCACAGCAACTACATCCGTCAGTTATGGGATTTACCGGTACAAGGCCAAATGTTGCGGTTGAGAATACAACTCGGCCGTTGGCGCTGTCGCAATGCGGGTTGCAAACGGAAGATCTTCTGTCAGCGCTTGAGCCAAGTCGCCGGCCGCCACGCGCGCGAAACACAGCGATTCGGGCAAATTCTGGAACAGATCGCCTACGCTTTGGGTGGCCGACCGGGCCAACGGCTCAGTCGACTTCTGGGATTTCCGATCAGTGAAGATACACTTCTGCGCCGGATCAAGCAGCGAAGCAGATCGAGCCCGTCCACAGGATCAACGACAGTTATCGGTGTGGATGAATGGGCCTGGCGTAAAGGCTACGGTAGCTATGGGACGATTTTGGTTGATCTAGAACGAAGAGTAGTGGCAGATTTGCTACCGAATCGATCGTCAGCTTCCTTCGCGAAATGGTTAAAAGAACATGCTGGCGTGGAGGTGATTAGTCGGGACCGCGACGGGGTGTATGCAGAAGGCGGGTATGACGGAGCGCCGCGTGCGAAACAAGTGGCCGACCGCTTTCACTTGGTGCAGAGTTTAATCCACGCAGTTCAGGAGGAGTTGGCCCATCAACGTAAGCACCTGCTGATTCCGGCGCCGGAGTTAGTGAGCAACGATAGCGCGCAAAAGGTTACTGCACAAGTGCCAGAAACCGTGAGCCGCCAACCGGAATGCTCCGAAGCGATCTCGGCCTTGAACGAAGGGTGCAGAACAACCCGAGCAGTTCTCAGAAAGCTTTTTGCGCGAGTACCGCTTGTGATAGTTGGACAACCACACACACGTTTTCGCTTAGGTCTCCCCAAGAAGAATCTTCTTCAATAACACTAGCTGCCCGAGATGATAAGAGTTGTGAACAGCCAGCAGCAGCCCTCCCGCAACAGGGTTTACCCAGAACCACCCTCGATTGTCTTGAACAGATCTTGATTTGGGTCCGATATCAATTTCCATTTCATGCGCTTCCTTCTGGAAGCTTGCAATGCTGATCGTCCAAGCTTTCTCGCTCCGCGGAGCATCAATTTTTGGGCCAATAGCCCTCTGACCACTTTGGCAATTTGTGTTTTGGGCTTCGGAGAATTCGAGAATGTCATGCTGGGCGATGCGCATGTGTTCCAGTAATTGCCAGGTGGTATGTGGCGCAGCTTCCGGTTTGACGCCGCCTAGTTCGTATGAAAGGTCACCGGTGGCAGATTCAAAATCGATGTGCGATTGGTCTCCACGATCCCATGTAGAAGCTGTTCGCCGAGTGCCTTGCTTTGATTGGTACTCATAGCCGAAGTCTGGCTGGTTGGAAGCCACTGGAATTCGGCAAGATGTCCGAACTTCAACTACATAGTCGGGTTCGAAAAGACGGTACAAGGGTCCGAGATATTTCCTGGCCCTTCTGTCGCGCGACTTCTTCCACTCCTTCACACGATGAAGGACTAGGTTTTGTTGAAGCGGCGAAGTTTTCGCGCCGTGGGCAGGACGCCAAGCCACTTCTGGTGAGCAAGCGCCAGACAGAACAAAATCGGTGAATGGCACTCTGACCGGCACGGCCCATTTCGGAACAGGCGGAAGCTTCATGCAGGATTATAATCGGCACAACGGCGCAACAGCTTAGTGCTGCGGGATAAGGATTGATCCGAGTTGTTCGCCAATTGATATGGTATTTTGGATGGCCAACCCAGAATACGTCGCGAAATTTAAAAAAGGAAGGAGCGCCCCGATTTACGCTGTTGAAGCGGGCGACGAACGATCATTGCTGACTGAACGTTGCTCATTTCAATCTTTCTTTTCTTTCACGCAAATTGCGGTGGCATTGTGACTGGATGCCTCGAAACTGGCAAATTCCACTGCGCCGAGTGTGGCCGCGAGATGACGGCGTTCGTGTCTGCGGAAGAGAAAGCTCGACCCCGAGCAGAACTCCGATTGAATACTCAAGTTTTCTGCGCTTTCGCTTCGTCCGCTTTGAGATCGCGCAGCAACCGTTCGAAAGCTTTCTGATACGAGTCGTGATCCTTCCAGTTGCTGAAGTCGGGAATGAAGTATTCGCGAATCTCCCGTGCTGAATCCTTTCCGGTATCGCCGTCGAAGCATTCCCAGGCGCGGAGTGACACGAATGCGACTAAGCGAACGGGAAAAAGCATCTGGCGCTTTTCCCGCATTTCTCTCTTTCGGGCCTTTGCAATTTCGGTCTTCACCCACTCGCTGCTCATGCTGTGATCCGAAAGAATTAGGAGCAACCGGTCGTACAGGCGAATGGCTTCGTCGATCTGCTCATGTATCTTCCTGCCGCCGGCGATGTCATGAGGAGCAAACCAACAACGGACACCGTTAGCCTGCAGGTCGGCATGGAGTCGATCCGCGAAGGGTTGATCTTTTGTCGAATAACTTATAAAACAGGAGTAAAACTCGATAGCCGACCCAACCAGCGATTTCGCGTAGGTGATTATTTGGTCATGCACCCCTGCGCCGCGCAAGAAGACTTCAGGTATTTTGCCCCTTGATCGTTGCAAAGTATCGATGCCAACTGTAGACGGGCCCTCGTGCCGTACGCAATCCAAGCCTTTGGCCACGCTTAGGTCAACATCGCCGAAGATGGTTTGCACCAACACGGCATCAGTAAAATCCGCGCCGTCAAGACGGGCAAGGTTCAGATTCGCGCCGTGAAGATCAGCTCCGCGAAGACTTGCGTGTTCGAGGTTAGCCCCTTTCAGGTTTGCATCAAACAAATACGCCCCTCGGAGGTTCGTGCTGCTTAAATTCGCGCCTCTAAGATCAGCTTCGGTCAGAGTAGCCCTTAAGAGAATTGCGTCGTGCAAGTCTGCCAAATAAAAATCCGCTCTATAGAGGTTGGCATCCGTAAGATTCGTCCCGCTCAAATCCACTTGAGTCAATTGAGACGGATTTGATTGGGGACGGTCGGTCTCTCTAAAACGCCTTTTCCAACCGTTCCAGCCCTCTTCTTTGCGCCGAGCGTTCCAGGCTTCTATGCCTTGCTGCAACTGGGCGAAATGTTCCGGGTTGGCCATTCGAACACGATATCAACTCGATCCGAAGCTAGCATGAACCAGTTAGTTCGAAGGGGCAGCTCTCACTAGGCGGCGAACTTGATCGGCGTCCTATATATTCGTTCAAGCCACCAGTTGAGACATGCACGGGTGCGCGTGCAGCTTCTACGGAAACCGGCAGATCGCCGGAAGGTTTTGGTCTCAGAAGAGAACCTGGTGAATTGTAAATTACTCAATGCACGACCGTTATGCGAGTGCTGGCCGATTAGTCCGGACAAACACACTCGCGTCCCTTCAACTCCGGGCGAATTGTCGTTTTAATCCGGCCAATCCATTTTTGAGCTTCTCCGCTGGACGAAACAATCAATCAACGTTGAATAGGCCCTTATTTATTCTTTTCGTTCGATCTGGCGTCCAGCGAGGGCTTCCGAAGCCCGTCTGGTGTCACTTTCAGAATTATTTGGCGTGATTCCGTCAACATTATTTGGCATACTCTCTCTTTCTGAAAACGGCAGTCGATGGACGGGCCAGCAAGCGCGAGACGGTGGCCGGGTGGATCTTGAATAGCCGAGCGGCATCGGCGGCGGTCTTGTCGCCTTTGGAAACCATCTTCCGGATCTCGGCTTGCTGTTGAAGGGATAGCTTCGCTCGTCGTCCGCCGATTCTTCCTTCCTGACGAGCTGTCTCTAACCCGGCTTTGGTGCGTTCTTTCAGCATGGCTCGCTCGAACTCGGCAAACACCCCGACCATTTGCATCATCATGCGGCCTGCCGGAGTCGTCGTGTCAATCGCTTCCGTCAGACTCTTGAATCCCGCTTTCGTCTGGCCCAGCCGCTCCATGAGAATTAGCACGTCGCGGAGGGAGCGAGACAGCCGGTCCAGCTTCCAGACCACGAGCACATCACCTTTACGGAGCTGCTCGATCAGACGATGTAGTTCGGGCCGGTCCCACCGTCCCCCGGAGGCCTTCTCACGGTAGATCTTTTCGCACCCAGCCGCTTTCAACGCAGCCACCTGGGTCGCGGTGTCCTGGTCGTCCTTCGAAACGCGAGCGTAGCCGAAAAGCATTGCACAAATATATCGCCATTTAGTTAAATAAAGCAATAGGGTTTCGCAACGCAAAAACCCTGAAAATGCTGAGGGCGCTCGATTGTTGCAGAAACGTTCGTTTGCGCAAGTGGTCATGAGGGCCGCCGGAGGTGGAACCTCTACCCTGTGCCGTTAGTCGAGGGTAATCGCATCTTGGATACTGTGGCAGTTAGCAGGCGACGAAGAATCTGCTTCCATTCGCGGCAAAGGTTCGGGCCATTGCACCGGTGCCGCGTCGCTGATGGTGTCTCTTTATTTCACAGTGGCTCCATCACGGCGTTGAATGGCATTCATTATGGTGGCCGATTTCAACGGCCTGTTCGATGTCAAGAACGACGGGCGGTGAATTTCTTTGGCCGTCTAGGATGAAAACCGATTCTGGGAGATCTGAGCGCGAATGAGCCACGCTCATCCGGGGTGCGAAGCGCTCCTCAATACAAATTCCGTCAATAGCCTCGTCAGCGATGTCTGCACTTCAACGAGCGGCGGCTGCTCTGGGCCCGCGACTACTGCTCGCATCACGCCCGTAAACGCATGCGTCAAGACAAACGCGTCTGCGGGGCTCAGCGATGAACGGCCGGGCAGTGCGATCCCCCTGCTGGCAAACAACGCAACGAGCTTTGCCAACAGGGGGTCAAGCCGGGTTGCCGGGCCGTGTGCCAATGCGTAGGCAAGCAATTTCCGGTGAATGCCTGCCTTTCCGCCATAGCTTTTCATTATGGCTTCCATCAAGATTGGAATTCGCGCGCCTGGCCGCTCAGGTGCCGCGCCTTTAAACGCTTCGATGACCCTCTCCGATAGTCGAGCCATCTCGCGTCCGATCAGAGCGTCCAAAATTGTGTTCTTGTCGGCAAAATATTGATAGAGGGTTCCGATACTTATCCCTGCCTTTTCCGCAATTGCATTAGTCGTCAGCGTTTCTATGCCGCTTTGCTCGATCAATGCCGTCGTCGCCTGAAATATGAGTTCAACCTTATCGAGCGCCCTTTCCTGCCGCGGCTTTCGTCTTGTAAGTGCCTGATGCTTCTTGGGTTTTTTTGACGTTGGCATAACCGCTAAAAGGCGAGTTTATTAATGTGAGCGTTGCTCATATCATAACTTCTATGAAATGCAGAACAGACCCTCGCCTCGTGCGGTTCGCTTTCCTTTTCATCGCCGCCGGCCTGACCGCCCATGCGCAAAATGCCGCTAGCAAGATACTCATCGGCGATACAAAAGTCACCGTCATTCACAGCTATCAGGGGCCGGTCGGCTTGCCTAAACCGGCGCAGGCCGTCGTCCTGAAGTTCGACATCCCCAGCAATGTCATCACCCTCGACCACTCACCGATGTCCCACATTCTGAGTCACGATCCTGTTGCAAAGATGAAACATGAGGAGGGCCGCGACGAATCGCCGGCCGACGTAGCGCAGAACGTTCAAGCCGCTTTCTTTAAGACTCTCGCGGGAGAACTTCAAAAAGTTCCTCTGCCGACAGTGGCGGGCACACAGCAGGATATAGCCTCAAACTCAATCATCATTCGCGGCGGCTTTACCGATGTAAACCTCGGAAACAAGACGAAGCGAATGATCATCGGCTTTGGCCGCGGCGCCAGCGATGTGAAAGCTCACGTCGTTGTTTCATTGAATGCTGCGAACGGCACGATTCTCCTGTCCGAATTCGACCTTACGTCGGTTAGCGGTAAGAAGCCCGGAGCTGCTGCCACAATGGGTGTCGGCTCGGCGGCAGCCAGCGCCGGTGTGGCGGTGGCCACAGATGGAAAGGCCACAGTGGAAGGTGATGCTTCCCGGATGGCGAAGGCTGTCAGCAAACAGGTTCGGGCCATCATGGCCGCGCAACATTGGATCAGTCCCGTTTCCATGGAGAGCGACGCAAAATGAAAAGCGCCCAAACAATTCACCGATACGGAATCAAACACAGTAGACTTATCATGATTCCCCTTCTCGCGGCCGCAGCGCTCCAGGCACAAGGTGGGGCTACACTTCGCGACGTTGCGGAGCGCGCCTATATCTATGCCTATCCCCTCGTGCTGATTGAAGCCACGCGAGGATCGACGCCTGTCAATCAGTTTGCGCATGTTCCACAGTTCCCACGTCCGGATACTCGCCGCATTGTGCGACCCAATGCGGACACGCTTTATTCGACCGCGTGGCTGGATTTATCGCGCGAGCCGATTCTTATTCATGTGCCCGATTCCGAAGGCCGTTTCTATCTTCTGCAGTTCATGGACGCCTGGACGGAAACCTTTGCCAATCCTGGCAAACGAACCACCGGCACGGCGGAGTCGTGGTTTGCCATTGTGGGTCCGCATTGGGCGGGTACGCTTCCTGAACATGTTACCCGCTACGACTCCGCCACCAATATCGTCTGGCTCCTTGGCCGTACGCAAACCAATGGGCCCGCCGATTATGATCACGTCCACGCCTTTCAGAGAGGTATGCGCATGATGCCTCTGAACGCTTATCCGAATGGTGAGCAGAAGCTCAATTCAGCGCTTGCTTTCGGCACCGCAGCGGGCGCTACGCCGCCAGATCAAGTGAAGGCGATGGACGCGATGACCTTCTTCGCCGCGTTCGCCGCGGCCATGAAAGCAAACCCACCGCATGCCGCGGATGGTCCCATGATTCAAGAACTTGCCCGCATCGGGCTCGTGCCTGGTCAGGATTTGGACGCTTCTAAACTAAGCGCCGAACAACGCCAGGCGATGAGCGACGGGGCGCAGGCCGCGTCGGCGCGTATCGAGCACTTGATCCCTGCAGCCGCTGCTACGAAGCCGGGTTGGGCGGGATTTAATAAGACCATCGGCCGCTACGGAACCAACTATATGGCCCGAGCAGCGATTGCGCGTTTTGGCATCGGCGCGAATCCTCCCGAGGATGCGATCTATATGAACTGCAGCGGCGACGGCGCGGGTCAGGTTCTAAATGGCGCTCAACGTTACCGGGTCCATTTCGCTCAGGGAAGCCTTCCGCCGGTGCGAGCTTTTTGGTCGCTTACTGCTTACGATCAAGGCGGATATTTCATTGCGAACCCCCTCAATCGTTACGCCATCGGCAATCGGGATGCTCTGAAATTCAATGCTGATGGGTCGCTCGACATCTATATTCAAGCCCAAACGCCTGGCCCTGGTCTTGAATCGAATTGGCTTCCTTCCGGGGATGGTCCATTCAATCTTACGATCCGCCTATACTGGCCTGAGGATGCGATTCTCAATGGAGTTTGGCATCCTCCCGCTCCCGAACGGCAGCAGTAACGCAGCCCGGCTCTGGCAGCGTTCCAGAAGGCTACGCGTCGCTATCCGAATGATCGTTGTTCGGCTGCGTTGCATGTCCGCGGCGTCCCACATTAATGAGTAAGACCCAGGAGTTCACTAAACCGGCAAAAAAGGAAAAGAAGAATCCTGGCACCACCCAATACAACGCATTCTCGAAGCGCAGCCACAGCAGAACGCCTGCAACCACAAACGGAATAGTAGCAAGGTGGGTCTGCAAGATACGAACGATCAACCACCAGCCGGGGTATCCCAAACGAGCTTGCCTGTAGCGGGCGAACGCCACCATCTGCATACCCCACGAACACAAGGCCACGACGAGAATTTCAACCGCGAGGGCCCTTGCTGGCTGACGTGGGATGGTAATCATCATCGAGATGAACAAAACCTGCACAAACTGCGCAACGGTTTCGACAACCCGGCCCGGAAGGCTTGGTGTGACGACAATCTGCTTGAGATTAATGGATGCTGCGACGAACACGAGACCAAGGAGTGTAGCGGCAGCACCCGCCTCCATGGAAAGATGCGCCTGCCATTCGGCGAGTGACTCAGGGGACATGAGGACAGGATATAGCGATACTCCACTGTTCGTATTTTCGGATTATCATGACCGAATGCCCCCTCTCAAAAGCTTTGCTGTTTTTGGTGAACCAGTTGAAATTCTCATTGCGAGCGAAAGCACGAGTGGCCGCTCCGCCACCATGACCCAGTCTTCGCCCCCTGGCGGTGGGCCGCCGCCCCACTCACATCAAAACGAAGACGAAACGTTTTTCGTCCTCGATGGAGAATATGAAATTTTACTAAACGGCGTCTCTCACAAACTTTTACCGGGTGATGTGCTACATGCAATGCGTGGATCGATCCACACCTTTCGAAATGTTGGGGGGAAGATGGGCAAGGTGCTCATCCACATCGTGCCGGGCGGTCTTGAGAACTATCTCGAAGAGATTTCACACTTCTCTGTACCAGAGGGAATGCCGCAGGTTCTCGAAATTTCTAAACGCTACGGCATCACATTTGTGTCTTGAAAATGCTGACTTAGAAACTCCGCCACAAGGGACCGCCGTTTCAGATGGCCGCTCTAATCCAATAGGGAGCCGAAGAAGCAATCCTCGACGGGAGTTGGAAACCGCATGCCGCGAAGATGTAACGTTGGCTCCCTGCTCCGGTCCAACTAATCAAAGTGGCAGTTTGGCGGCTTGGTGGGAACTGTTCAGTCGGTTTTGTTTTGCAGAAATCTCTAGGTTAGTCGCAAAGGGTGGAGTGATGGAGTGATCGTTTTCGCTAATGCCAGAGTGCCAAGATTCGGCGAGATCTCAGGCTTCACCGATCACCAGGCTTTCCCGAGCCGCCTCCACAACTGCCTTCGTCACTTCTTGAAGCGCGTTAATTTCAAGAATTCGTTCCATCTGCGTCAGTAGACGGTTTAACAAACGGAAATTCCCGCCCGTGATCCGAATGATGGCTGCTACGGTTTCCTGGTCCAACGGCTTCGCGGGGAGGTGCACGCCTGGAGGCGTCCAGCGCTGCTCCAGCAGTTGACGAATTTCTGATATGCCCAGGGGCCGAAACTCATGGACGAAACCAATGCGGGAGTAAAACTGAGGGTAACGCGCCAGGCGTTTTTCCAGCCCCGGCATTCCGATCAGGATGACGCTGATTTCTCCCGCATCGAAGATGGCCCGAACCTGTTCGAGGCTGGCCATTCGGAGGCGGTCCGCCTCATCAATCAGAATGAGCGTCGTAGGGTCACGGATCTGCAGTTCCTTGATCGAGTATTCTTTTGCAACCTCCCCGTACGTCGGGTGACATTCTGGCAAAGATTCGGCCAACCAGTCGATTTCGTACAGAAGCTTGGCGTGGTACTCTTCATCTCTCCGCCGAATGACTCCCAAACGCTCTTCTTTTTCCAGCCGCAAGGGACGTATCGCCAGATCCCGAAGCGTGTCGCGACAACGCCGGATATCGGAACTGACATTGCCCGGCGCATTGACAACGGAAGGCGTGTAAAAAACTGTATCGAGAGTGGGAACTTGGCCTGGGCCAGAATCCCAACGGTCTGATTCCTTGACTTTGTCCCAGCGGCTGTAGTTTCTGGCCGAGAGCGTCTTGCCTACTCCCGGCGGCCCATAGCAGAGGCCGATGTATCCATAGCGGCGGCATGCATCACAGAATTCGGCGAACCGCCGATGTTCCAGGGTTTCGACGATGGCCGATGGCTGGCTTCTATTCGTTCCGGTATCGCTTGAGGGCGGGTGGGGACTGCTTTGTTGCGGGCTTGTCTGCTGATGGGGCATCTTCCTTCTCCTTCTCCGTGGATTCCCCGCGTTTGATTTGGAGGAGTGTATCGACGGCGGCCTGCCGGTCCCGCAGGACTCCACGCAGCTCTCGCCGCCGCTGATTCCGGGCGCGGAGAATCTCTCGAAGGGGAACCGCCGCGCCAGCCAGCTCGGCACAGACAGCCCGGCACAAGAATCGGTCCTGATGGAAGACTCTGATCTCGCCCATATCGCGGGGATCAAACCGTAGAGTCACGATTTCGCCGACGTAAGCCGCGAGCGTTGTTGAGATGTAGCGGAGGCTCTGGAAGTGTATGCCATCCACTCGCACTTGGCGCGCCTTGGCTACTTGGATCAACAGCAGATCCAGTTGCTCCAGCGAATCTGGCATCCGTGGCAGGAAGCCGTTAGCCTCCCAGCGCTCTACCGGAGGGATCTTTGTTTCCGAACATTCGCGCCGATGGTAAACGTCCAGGAAAAATGATCGCAGCCGGGCATCAAACTCTGCCAGCGTGAGCGTCGGCTTTCCACGCACGGCGCTGCCTGCCGGCGCATAACCATCCAATTCACTCAGAAACATCTCGTTAACGGTCGAGAAGAACCGTTCGATGCGGCCGCGTCCCCTCGGCTTGCCCGGAAGAGAGAAGATCAGCCGGATTTTCAGATCCGCGCCGACCTGTTCTAGATGGTGCGAGGTGAAGTCGCTTCCGTTATCGGTGTACAGGACCTCTGGGATGCCGCAGACAATCCAACGCGCATCCTCTTTACGCCAGATCGCCTGACGCAATGCCAAGGATGTGTGCAGGGCGGACGGCGCTTCGAACGAAAGAAAATATCAGCAACGGCGCGGCTGTAGTCGTCGATGACGACGCTGAGCCAAGGTTTGGCTGTCGTTCCGTCCGGACGGACCAGCCAAATATCGAGTGGCGTGTGGTCGGCCTGCCAGATCGCATTGGGACTGGCAGCCTCGCGACGATGGACCAACTCAAATGTTTCACTGTAGGCTTTCGTGCCTTCATGGGCGAGGGTTACAAGGTCCGCCCCCAAACTGCGGACGATGTTGAAGACGGTTCCGTAGCTCGGAGCAGTTTCGTTCAAATCTTTGGAGAAACGCACTACCTGGCGGTAGAGCGCCGAAATGGGGAGCGGCGGCTTTTGTAGCGCAAGCCCTTCGATGATCTCCTTGACTTTCGTCGAAACCGCCCGGCGCTCGCCTCGATCTTCCCGCTTCTTGCGGGACAGCGCCGCTAGGCCAAAGAGCCGATATTGGGCCACCCATCGCGGCGCGGTTCGATACGGTATGCCCGCCTCACGCGCAACGGACTGCAAAGGCCGGTTCTCCTCAAGGTGAGGCCGGATTTGGCGGAACCGATCCAAGGCCAGCTTTCGGGCTTCTTCCGGTAGACCGGCCAGTTGGTCCATACTCGAAGAATACGCCAAACAATGTTGATGGAATCACGCTAAATAATTCTGAAAGTGACAACAAATTGCGAACCCTCCGGGCAGGGAACAGGGCCTTCCAGCCCTGTTGACCCAGGAAACCGAGCTGGAAGCCGGCACAGCGAACGCCGTCGCCGTCATTCCCGCCGCTTCCCGCGTGGCTCTGACTTTGCCGCCGATCCTCGCCGGTTCCTTCACACCCGAGATCCGCAGCCGCGTTGAACACTTCTACTCCTCGATCTACGAAATCTTCGAGCGCTGGGTGAACCGCCCTAAAAGTGTCCACACCCGCCGCTCGTACCGCGATGGGGTTCTGTCCTTTGTACGGCATCGCCGGATTCTCTGGCCGCAAGAGGCGGCAGCGATCCTGACCATCTCGGTGGCCGACGTGCAAACGTACCGCGACGTCCTGGCCGCCATCGGCACCGCACCCAAAACCATCAACCACCGGGTTTCGGCACTCTCCTCCTTTTACAAGTACCTGGCGCTGTCGGCCGCCGAGCTGCGCTTGCCGATCCTGGTTCCCAACCCGGCGCATTCGCAATTCATCGCCCGCGAGTCCTCCGATCCGCGCGAAGAAACGCTCGCTTTGCCGGCGGCGCGCGCCCGGCAACTGCTTAATCTGCCAATGGGCGATTCGGTCTTGGCGCATCGCGATCGCGCGATCGTGAAGCTTTACCTCTATAGCGGCATCCGACTGGCCACGGGTTGTTCGCTCCTCGTCGAAGACTTTCGGCAGGAGGGCGAAGAAGCCACGCTGCGGTTGTCCGAAAAAGGCGACAGGCGCCGGACCATCGGCTGCATTACGTCGCTGCCCAAGCCATCCAGGAATACATTCAGCGCGCCGAACTCAGCAGTGGTCCGCTCTTCCGGCCGCGCCGGCATTCGCACACTGAGGAATTGGCGGCGACCGCCATGGAGCCCCGGACCATGTGGACCATCCTGAAGGAATACTTGAGCAAGCTGCCCAACGCGCTGCGCGAACGGGAATTGCCGGACGGAAACAAGGTGATGGAATGCGTCTACACGCCGCATTCTCTGCGCGCCACAGCGGCCACGCTCTTGCTCGACTCCGGCGTGGACATTATGGAGGTCAAAGAATTGCTCGGTCACCGCCACGTGACAACCACCCAGATTTACGACAAGCGGCGGCGCGCGAAGTCGCGTCGCACAAGATGCCACTGTGAGTGGCGCTCGATGCATGTTCAGAAAGTCCCCCACAAAAGTCGCACCAGTGGTGCGAGAATTGGCGGAGCCGATACATTTCTGGCCGAAAGCCGCGTTCACTTCGCTATCCTGTCCCAAGGCCGCGCCTAATATGGCAAACAAATTGTCGCCGCGCTGGGGCGACAATTGGGATTGGACGCACTTTAGGGCTCTGCTTCCGATTCAAGATACTCAATTGATCGCGCATCCCAGTGATGTCGAGTAAACTTGGTGATGTCGAGTAAACTTGGCGGCTTGGAGGGGCACAAGACCGCTATACTTAAAGCATGAGTCAGGCTATTGAACTCACCGGCCCCGGTGCCTCCCTGAAGGAAGTTGCTGCCGCACTCGGCGTGACACCGGAACGTCAGGCGGCAATCCGAGCCATTCTAAGTTCGCAACTTCAGGGAAAATCTCCCCGGAACGGCTCGGAGCGTAGACTATCAGCGAGCGGGGCCAGCAAGAAGAAGATCGCTCCCCGGAAATAGCCCGGTTTGACACCTTATTCTGTTCATCAAGATTCCGTTTTTCTGAACATTCCTTACGACGAAGCCTTTGAGCGGCTTTACCTCGCTTATATTGTGGGGACCACTGCGTTCCGATTGATCCCACATACCACACTCGAAATTCCGGATACGACACGACGGCTCGATCGCATCCAAACCCTTCTGCACCAATGCCGTTATTCCATTCACGACCTCTCAAGAGTGCAGGTATCCCGGACTGCGCCGCGCATTCCTCGCTTCAATATGCCATTCGAACTCGGTCTCGCGGTGAGTTGGAGCAATATAAATCCCGGCCGACATTCGTGGTTCGTTTGTGATTCCGAACGGCATCGCGTCCTAAAGTCGATCAGCGATCTCGCCGGTACAGATATAAACATTCACGACGGGCGGATTCAAGGCGTTATGCGGGAATTGTGTAACATGTTCGTCCGGCGTTCCGTGCGGCCTGACGTCACGGACTTGATGAAGCGGTATCGCAAACTCAGATCGGTTCTTCCGCAAATCCAACGGCGAGCCGGATCCCACACACTCTACGAACCGAGAGTATTTGCAGACATCTGCTATGCCGCTGCAGGTCTCCGTGACGGAACTTAATGGCAGGGGTAGTTCACAAAACTTGGATTGTCACCCTTCCCCACTTGTGCCATAAAGGGTCGTTTCTGCCCACCTAAATTAAACTAACTACAAAGCAATACTGGTAAGGCTTCCAGAGCTGCATTCAGAGCGGCCCTTTTTGGCACAGAGTCGGGAAGAGCAGGCATTTTCCAAGTCGCCAATGAGTCAGGAGTTTACCTGAATCGCACGGGAAAGCCAAATAGGAACGATGTTGTTACGAGGATTGTCGTCGAGAGAGCGACGTGGCCCCATGTCACTTTTCCTATATCAGTAGACTTCGCACGACGCACGCTTGGTCTTGCCTAAATTTTCCTATATCAGTAGACTGGATGCGAGTTCCCCATTCCGTGAAAAACGCGTTTATCACATGAAACAGGAGCTTCCCAGCAAATAGCCGCGGGTGTGTCCAGTGCCACGAACGCACTTTCGCGGTCTACCGATACAGGCAAAAGTCTACAGATAGAGGATTAATTCTTATTGACGGCGTTTGTCGAAGCCCCAGCTCTGCTATGACTTACGGGCTGGGAAATCTATCGATATAAGAAAAGTGACAGTCGGCGAACGGATCAATCGAAGTCGCGGATGAGTCAATTTGGCAAGGAGAAATGCAATGACTTAAGTCAAAACGGAGTTGGCGAGCGTGGAAGAACACGACAATGCG
>PMSX01000091.1 GCA_003167495.1 Bryobacterales bacterium
GGTCAGGAGCGATGCCGCCTCTTGCGGCCACACAATCCCGCGATGCCGGACGAAGGATATTACCCCGTCCCGGTAGGAACGGCGGGTGTGGACGCTTTTGGGTCGATTCACCCAGCGCTCGAAGATTTCATAAATGGACGAGTAGAAGTGTTCGACGCGACTGCGGATCTCGGGCGTGAGGGAACCGGCGAGGACCGGCGGCAAAGTCAGCGCCGCACTTGAGGCGGCCGGAATGACGGCGACGGCGTTCGATCCGCCGGCTTCCAGGGCGGTTTCCGGTGTCCGAAGGGCCGGGAGGCCCTCTTCCCTGCCCGTATCGTTCGCGATTTGTTTGTCACTTTCAGAATTAGTTGGCGTGATTCCGTCAACATTATTGGGCATACTCTCTCTTTCTGAAAACGGTAGCCGATGGACGGGCCAGCAATCGTGACACGGTGGCCGGGTGGATCTTGAATAGCCGCGCGGCATCGGCGGCTGTCTTGTCGCCTTTGGAAACCATCGTTCGGATCTCGGCCTGCTGTTGAAGGGATAGCTTTGCGCGGCGGCCGCCGATTCTTCCTTCCTGACGAGCAGTGAAACCGCCCGGCGCTCGCCTCGATCTTCCCGCTTCTTGCGGGACAGCGCCGCTAGGCCAAAGAGCCGATATTGGGCCACCCATCGCTGCGCGGTTCGATACGGTATGCCCGCCTCACGCGCAACGGACTGCAAAGGCCGGTTCTCCTCAAGGTGAGGCCGGATTTGGCGGAACCGATCCCAGGCCAGCTTTCGGGCTTCTTCCGGTAGACCGGCCAGTTGGTCCATACTCGAAGAATACGCCAAATAATGTTGATGGAATCACGCCACTTAATTCTGAAAGTGACACACGCGCTCACTTCTGTCCCGGGGGTCTAAGCCCAAACCCGCGGAATTGATCCAACGCGATGTTGACTGTCACTCCATGCCATCGTTTGTGGAGCTTTGACTAAGTGACGGCCAATGTGACAGGTTTTCGGCTTCTTTTCGGTTCATTGTGGAGGTGTCACACGAACGACCGTCCGTGTGACGCATCGTTGTACCCGAAGATTCGGCAGTTTCAGTAGCCGGATCAATTCCGCGGGTTTGGGCTTACAACCCCTGGATGGCAGTTGCGCCGTTTTCCTGTCGATCCAAAGTGTTTCATGCCGTGGGAGTGAGCTCGCCCACGTCCCACGGCTGGGGGATTCCAATCCGGTCCTACTCTTCTTTGTGGTTCACCTCCTCGTTTTCGTCGTCGTGGGAGAAGGTCGTATCCTCGGGTCGCTCGGGCGCGATGCGGATGGGCTCGGGCAACCATCCGGTGCCTTTGAGAGTGGCCTCGGCGAATTCGGCTAACGGGCCTTTTTTGAGATTGGCGGCATTCCGCGCGTCATCGGCTTTCCCTGCTTCGCTCATGGCGTCGAAGATGCGGGTCTTGGAGACTTTGGAAAAGAAGTTGGCGGCGGTGGGGGCAAACCAGTTCCGCATGTCGATATTCAGGGCGGTGGCCAGCGTATCGGCGTGGTGGATGCGCTCGGCGTCGGTGTCGTTTTTGCGTTGGACGGCATTGAGGCTGAGGGCGGAGCAAAACGCCAGGAGAGACAGAAGAGTGTCTGTTGAAGCGGACAAACACCACTGCCAAAGGGCCTGGGGTGTCTTGGGCAAGCGCTTGAGCCAGGCTGTGACTATACTCATATCATTGCCATTACGGCAGCTTTTTGGGTTCAAGTGGCAAGAAGGACGCGCGATTCTCTTAAGTCCGATAACGCTGCATCTTGGGCACAACAGCGGACTCTTTCGGTGTAGCCGGTGATACGACCGCAATCCGGAAACCACGCCGACGCGACCGGGCCGATTTCCCACCTTTCCGAGAAGCCGGGCTGTACGCATCCCAAACGGATGCATACACACGACTTACTGCGCTGCACCCCTTGTATCCTTGTTGGGGAAGAAAATCAATCACCCTGGAGAAAAGGATTGCGCACGGCACGAGACAAAATGCTTGCTGGCGAGCTTTACGATGCTCTGGATGCTGACCTGGTCCGGGACCGTGATCGGGCACGCGACCTTTGCCAAGCTCTGAATGCAACCCGCGAATCGGAGCGCGAAACCCGTCGGCAGATTCTCTTACAACTTTTTGGCAAGGGCGGTGATACCGTATGGATGCAGCCCCCTTTTTTCTGCGACTACGGTTCCAATATCGAACTCGGGGAGCGCGTCTTTTTCAATTTCAACTGCGTCGTGCTCGATGTCTGCCCGGTCAAGGTCGGTGATTTCACTCTCTTTGGTCCCAGTGTCCAGATCCTGACGCCCATGCACCCTCTGAACGCCGAGCTTCGCCGTCAGCAGGAGTTCGGCAAACCGATCTCCATCGGCTCAGATGTTTGGGTCGGTGGCGGAGCACTTATTCTTCCTGGCGTGCGCATTGGCTCGCGCACGGTGATCGGGGCCGGCAGCATTGTGACCAGGGACATACCGGACGATGTGTTTGCGGCAGGAAATCCATGCCGTGTCATCCGCGACATCAGCCAAGAGAATCGCCCGGCTGCAACGCCGGCATCATCCGATCATTAGAGCTGTAGGAACCTATGGACCTTCGTCTCGCAGCCTCGAGTGGTTTTCGTACAAGTACTCGAAGGAATTGCTCGTCCTCCATGTGTCCGATCACATCCGGCATGGTCGGCCAAACGGTAGTTCGGACTGGAAAACGCCGTTATCGTTGGCTCAACTAGCAGCGGCACCTGACGCTCGAAGAGGTATACGGCAAGCCCTCCAAACATTTTCTTGGTGAAGAAGGTCGGGTGCTCAACAAACGCTCCGAAAATCCACTCGTGTTCAAACGTCTTCATGTCTTCAAGTCCCGCGCTGGTCGATGCGTCAGAATCCGTTGACGGGTGTTTCCTCTGTCGTCACCACCTAGGTGGCGCGCCCACATTGGAAAATCACCATTTTGGCAACCTTCCTGTTAATCCGGCCCTGCATCGTGGCTGCAATACCTGGTTATCGTACAGTAGCCCGGCGAGGTTGGGCCGAGGCATTTTGTGCTCCCGGCAAGATTATAGGGACCAATTCGCACTCCTGGCAAGATTATGGGTCCAATCCTCGTGTCATTCAGATTTTCGATGGACCAAGAATCAACAGCTTGGCTGGCCATCCGCGGCAAGATTGTGTCCAGTTCGGCAGGATTGTGGGTTTTGTCACAAAGCGGTTTGCTGCTGGCTGAGAGATTGCACGGCTTGGGAGTCGGCTGCTTCGGCCAAGTGCGGTCGCGTGGTTTGGATTTGGAGGCAACCGCGCGAACGGTAGAGACGGAGGTCGAGGGCGAATTGGCTGAGAACGAGAGCATGTACGACCGCGGCCAGGGCGACGTTCGGCTGCTGGCTGAGTTCAGCGGCGATGGAAGCGGTTTTGACGGCGGTCAACGATTCGACCAAGGTGGCGGAATAGGCGGCTTGCGGCTGGTCGGGGGTGGATTTGTCCGCAGTCCGGCGATGAGTTGTGGTTCCCCATCGGGGCCGATGGTGACGACGGTGCCGCACTGGGCTTTGGTCTCGGCATCGAAGGTAGCGGTTTGCTTGTTTTCGATGGTTTCGATTTGTTCCTGGAGGCCTTCGATTTGGTCATAGAGGGCGTCCTGGTCGGCGCTGTCGTCAGATTCGGCTTGCTCCTGGAGCTTGGCCATTTTCTGTTGGAGTTTGGCGGCATCCTTTTTGGGCAAGGGTTCCGGTGTGGGTTGGATGCGTCGGAACTTGCCGAGGGATTGATGATCGACTTGGGGTTGCACGTCGATCCACTTCCAGCCATCGGCTTTGGCATCGGTGGCCAGGGTTTGCAGCTTCTCACTGACTAAGCGATTCAGTAATTCGGGATCGGCGACGGAAGCGCCGTCTTCGCCTTCGGAGAAGAGATCGCGGGTGACAAGGCCTCCGGCTGCTTCATAGGTGTCGAGACCGACGAAGCGGACGCGCTTATCGGTGGCGGGGATTTCTTCTTTGAGGAGGATGCGGCGGACGATGCCGGCGTTATCGCGGTCCCATTCGGGCAACTCGTTCCACACGCGTTCTTGCGTGGCGTGGTCGGCGGTGAGTGTGAATGCCTGCAACACTTCCAGAGTCATCAGGTCGCCTTCGTACGCGGTCCAGAGAGCGGGGCTGAGACGAGCGATAGCCAGGCGGCGATGCACGATGGTTTCGCTGACTCCGAAACGGACGGCAATGTCTCCGATGCATTTGCCCTCATCCACAAGCCGGCGCCAGGCGATTACTTCCTGCTGCGGAGACATGTCGATGCGGACTACATTTTCAGCCAGTGAGATTTCGGTGAGGTCGGCATCGTCGGGGGCGATGCGGCAAGGGACGGCGTAAGAGCGCTTCACGTCGCCTTTCTCCGCCATCTGGGAGAGAGCGAGAAAGCGGCGTTTGCCTGCGCCGATGATGAATGTTCCACGTGAAGCTTTTTTGACGACAAGGCTTTGGAGCAAGCCGACAGAGCAAATGGAAGCAATCAATTCATCGAGGCCTTCCTCCGCGCCGCTGGTGCGGACATTGTCCTCCCAGAGAGTCAATTTGTTGAGAGGGATCTCAACAGTTTCTAGTTTTGTCAGGTTCAGCATTTGAATGGTCCTTTGTTTTGGAATCGAGCCGCACAAGTGGCGGCTTCACCTTCCATAGGCGGAGCGCATGCGAAGTCTCCGAAGGTTGCCAGGGTTAGCGAATCGCGTCAGCGATTTTTTGGAGGGAGCGAAGCGGAAGGAGCCAAAACCGGGAGGGCGCGCCCTTGCAACCGCAGGAGCGAAGCGTAATGTTTGCGAAGAGGAAGGAGAAGCGGAATGGATCGCGCAGCGGACCTTACAGGAGGGAAGGCGTTGCGGGAGGGAACGGCCCGCTGGGATGGGTGACGGAAGACAGCGATGAACAGAGGTAGGCCCTGGAGGTGAGGGGCCGTGGGAGTGAAAAGAAGCAGACCAGCAATCGAAAAGGGAGAAACACGAAAGCGAGAAGGACAGACAACAACAACGGAGAAAACGACATCCTGATGCTGACAAGGAACGTGGAGAACAAACGGATGAATGGCGAGAAGAAAGGATAGACGGCTACGGACGAAAAAAAGAACGACGGAAAGAAAGTGCTGATGACGATGCGGATGAGACAGAACGTAAGGAAAGTGGAAAAAGAGAATTCGATTGAAGGGAAGGCATGAGCTGTTTGGAAGAACGATGAGAAGGAAATAAAGTTGGAATTGATCGGGTCCCCCGTGAGGGGGTGAGGGGGCGAATGAGGGGAAAGCTCTTGTTCCTTATTTTCGAGAAGCCGGCTTAAGCCGGCGGATCGGAGGCCGCGTCTGCGGCGGCCTCCTGGTTCTGGTTGAGTTGTGGATCGATCGCGGCGATCAAGAATTTGGCGGTAGCGCTGATGGTTTGCAGCGATTGTTTGAGCAGGGTGCTATCGATTTTGTAAGTAGCGAGGTAGTTACAGGCGACGTGCTCGATCCCGAAGTGGCGCATGACGACGTAGGCAATGGCTTCCGCTTCGAGTTCGCGCTGTTGTCTGTTTTTGGTGACCGCATCAGGCTGTTTATCGCGTTTATGTAGCAGCTCGTGCGCGAGCTCATGCACCACGACCCCCGCTTTCGCTGTGGGCGACAAGCTGGTACGGATGATAATGCGGCCGCCGGCGGAATAGCCTTCTACGCCCTCTTCTTTGATTTCTTCGTAGTCGAGAATGATGTTGAGATCTTCTTCGGTGACCCATTCGAGGCGACTGAGTAATTCTTCGCCGCCGGATTCGGCGCCGTAGGTGAGGGTCGGTAAAGGTTCCCCTTCGGTATCTGACTCACAAAAAACGTAGGCGGTTTTGAATCCAGAGAGGCGCTTGACGGTGGCGCTGTCTTCTTTGGTGTCATCGGCCTTTTTGCGATAGACGCAGGGAGCGAGGATGGCGATGCCTTTCGCGCCTTTCTTGACGTGGCGGCCTAATTTGCGCCAGGCGTTGAAGCCCGCGACTTGACCGGAGGACGCGGCGGGGCGTTGGCAGGCGATGAGCAGCTGATTGTTCCACGAATAGTGGGAAAACTGCGCCATGGCGTTGAGCCAGGTCTGGAAGAGTTCGCCTTGGCGAGCCTCATCGGTTTCTGTGGCGAGTTGATTGACGCTGGCCTCGATTTGCTCGGTGAGGGAGCGCGCTTTATCGGTCGTCATAAGAATTGGAATCTCCTTTTGTGTGTGCGTGCTGCACAGTCCCAGGGGAGCTGGCGAAGTCAAGGGCCGGAGCGCAGCGGAGTGCATTTCAGCCCTTGACCGCCAGCTAGGATGGGACGACCGCAAGCAGGCACAAGTGTTCTTTGGCCGCATGGCTATTGGCTCGGGAGTGTTTACTTGGGGGTTGTGTGTTCGTTCGGCGAGTGGAGACGAGTGCCGGGGTTTCGGGTTGCGTTGTTCCGGCGGCAACGGGATACGAAATCGATAGAAAGAAAAAAAGGGGAGGAAGGCCTCCCCGATTTCTTAGTGATTGTCATCGCTGGGCGGTGGCGGTTCGGCCGAGTCGTCGCTGGCGTTGGATGCGCGATCGAGAAGCTTGATGGTGTCGGCTTTGAGTTCGACGGCGGTCGCTTTGATGACCTGCTCGCTCTTCTTTTTGCCGTTCGCGATTTGGATGGTCTTGTCGTACTGGCGGGTGATGTGTTCGCCTTGCACGAGAACGTAAGCGCCTTTGACGAGGCGGTCGGCTAATTTCGCAAATGTGTCCCCGTACGCCACGACGTTGTGCCACTGGGTGCGTTCTTTCCAGTCGTCCGATTCTTTGTCTTTCCACGAAATCTTGGTGGCCACGGAGAACTTGGTGACCTGGGTGCCGTTCTTCAACTGGGTGACCTCTGCGGCGCGGCCCGTAAAGCCTAAAATGGTTTGCTGATTCAAGTACATGGTTTGGTTTTCTCTTTTTCTGCCCGTAATCTCTTGGGCGACCAGAAGCTGAGTGGGGGCCACCTCCCAAGACGCTAGGGTTCGACCGCTTTGTGCTGGGTCCGAAAAAGAATTTCGAGCGAGTGGGTTGTGACGAGTGGGCCGTTGAAATTGTTTTTTGGGGGTCCCGCAGAAAGTAAGGGAGCGACGCGCGCCGGGCGGTGGGGTTTACCCCGAAGCGGAGCCAAGAGAAGGAGGGTGGAAAGAAGAGACAACGAAATGGACGGGGAATGGGAAACACCCCGGGGCGTTTTCGGGTGCGAGCAGGTTGAGGTTGTTGGAGAACGGTTCCGGGGATGCCATTTCTGAGTGCGAACCAACAAGAGTGGAAGGGCAACCGGTAGCGATGGGAAGATCGCGTTTTGGGCGTGCGTTCGGGGGCGCGGCGGGGATTTGCGAAAGTGGCGGACTGCCGGATTGGTGGAGCGTGGTTCGTGCTTGGCGTTCACGCGGGTATGAGAAGACCAGGACCGGACGGCGGTTTTGGGCGAGCTGCGGCGGAAAGGCGGCGGGGAACAGTCAAGGATGACGGATCGGAAAGCTTTTGTTTGCACGCGCTAGCGTCCGGGCGTGGGCGGTTGACTTGTGCCAACAGCGTGCCATGGCGATCGAAAGAAATCGGGGAAGGACCGTCCCTTTTTTGGGGCGATTTACGCTTTAGGTGTTGAAGGGCTTTTGGCGGTCGGATGAATTCCCACCGTGGCCGGAAAGATTGTAGTATCGAAGTAACGAAGAGCGTTTCCGCACGACCCACTCGATGTGAAACGCCTTTACCTCCGAGGTTGAGGACCAAGGCTGTTAACGGTCATTTGAAAACGTAGAAATTTGAACTTTGGCCGGCACAGCAACATCATCTGCACCGCAGGCGGAATCATCCGTCCGATCATCTGCACCGCCGGTTGGTGCCGACAGCTTCACTTCGGCTCCTCGCGAGGCATCCCGGTTTGCGTAATCGCGGAAATGAAGCGATTTTTCGAGGCCTTCGAGGTGGACCAACTTCCAAATAGC
This sequence comes from Bryobacterales bacterium, assembly GCA_003167495.1. Taxonomy (GTDB): domain Bacteria; phylum Acidobacteriota; class Terriglobia; order Bryobacterales; family Bryobacteraceae; genus Bog-105. The sequence goes on from PMSX01000091.1 coordinate 7,961, forward strand.
CGATCCGCTGGATGCGATTAGTAAAGCCTGCGCCGTTTCATGTGGTTTATCGGGCTGAATTCGATCCGTAGTCAGTTTGAGTGGACTTTCGCCTCGACAAAATGCCGCTTTCAACCATTACACTCGGCGCCGTGTGGAATTATTACTGCTGCAAAGTTAATGCAGGGTCAGAACGGAGGGCAGTCATACTGATCGTCGAGCCAACTCCGTTGCGGCGGTTGGACGCTCGCTCAATCTGCTGGCCCTGCGCTTGGAACTTCTTCGCTTCGCGTTTGCGGCCAAGCTTCCGTAAAACAACCGCATAGTTTTCGAGGATAACGGCATAGTCGACGTGGTCCTCACCGAGCGTCTTCTTACAAAGGTTAATGGCACGTTCAAAGGTGCGCTCTGCATCGTCGAAGCGTGCCATCGTAAGGTAGGTTGTCGCCAGATTGTTCAATGGCGCAACGAGAGACGGGTGTTCTTTGCCCAACGCCGTCTCCCATACCCGAATCGATTCCAGCTGCAGATCGACGGACTCCTGGTAGCGCTCCTGATCGAAGCGGAGCAGGGCGAGATTGTTGAAGGCCGCAGCCATCAGCGCTGGGTCTGCTGCCTTCGATCTGACGAGATCGGCAAGCGCGTCTTGCAGCAATGGCTCCTCTTCCTGATAGCGCTTCTCGCTCCTCAAGATCTGAGCTAGGCATTCGCGAATGACATTGATGTTTTTGAGGGAGCCAGTTCGTTCGTTGACCACGATTGCCTGGCGCAACAACGCGATCACGTCGTCACGATTGCCAGTCTGCGTGGGGAGAATAGCCATTTGAGCGAGCATGAAAGCGTAGTTGCGCGAACCTTGGCCCTCAGCCTTCTCTACCAGCGCCAGCGCACACCGGTACTCGGCTTCTGCTTCAGCAAATTGCCCCGCTTGAGCGTAGGCTCCGGCGAGAGCATTATGGAGCACGACCATTTGCCGGTCATCAACGGCAGAGCGCGCGGCGATGGCCAGGGCTTCGCGGAAGGCATGCGTTGCTGCGGAATAGCTTCCGCTGTGGTTGAGTGCCAGGCCCTCCGAGAGCCAGTCACTCCAGCCTTTCGGCGTTTCGCTTGCTTGGCCGCTCCGAACAGCCAGCAGAAGAATACACAATACGAGTCGCATGTCTTTCTCCTCTGAATCCAGCAAGAGGTTCACTTTTTTGCGTTATTTGTTGTGTCGGCTTGCGCGGCAAAGGGGCAGCCTCAGCGCAGCTGGCCCTGGAGCCTCCGCCGTCTGGCGACAAGAAGGGCGGCTACTCCGATGCCAACCAGTGCGAACGATGCTGGTTCAGGAACTGCGGCTGCTCCACCAATGATCCCAGCAGCCGGGCCAAAATTGGTTACCACTGTCGTGTTACCGTTCGTCAGGTTAAGGGTAAGCACCTGGTATGTGTCGGGACCCCCGAAGGCATAAAGGGTGCCGTTTACGTTAGCGACGGCGCCAAGACCTACCGTGGTTGGAGCGATGACTGTTGCCTGTCCCGTCAAGGGGTTGATCTGGTATAGATCAGGAGAAATCACGGCGGTTACCGCAAACGTTGACGAGTTGACCTTGATCGTATCGAACGTTGCGTACAGATTTCCCCCCACGCTGAACAGGCTCTCATCATAAGCGTTGAAAGTGCCGTCAGGATTGGCAGATAGAGGAATAAATGTGAGTCCGGGCATCCCGGTAGGCCCAACCAGCGTCGCATGGCCCGTCGCGGGATTGATCTTGTATAAATTGTTGGCAAAATCGGTCGCGTAGATCTGTCCCCCCACTTCGCCAAGATCGTTCGCCGAGGTTGGCCCGCAGGGAGAACTTGGCATCGAACAGTCGGCCAGCCCTGTGGGGCCGATGATCGTGGGGACGCCGGTGGCGGGGTTGATAGAGTCCAGATTGCCGGAGAAGGTGAGAGTCAGCAAAGATCCATTCGGCCCGGTAACCAACCCCTCCGCTCCTTGAGGAAGGCCGGGACCGAATAGAGAATAGGCTCCCGTATTCACGTCCATCGTGCCAAATTGGGCACCGTTGACGATGTACACCAAAGGATCGGCGCTCGCCGGAACCGTGAACAAAAAAAACGCCAGTGAAAAGATCGGCGTCGCCAGCGCGGCCGCAACTGTCAGCTTATTCTTAAACAGCATATGATTGCCCCTCCTGGGCAAAAATCGAACGTGCCGGGATCAACAATACACACGGCAGACCTTGTAGGGCCATGCATTCCGGGTCATTTCGGAATAGGAATGCACCTCGTCGGCCAAGCGCGTGAAAACACGGCGCATTTCCGCCGGTGTCACCAGCCAGGTAGGGCTCCGTAGTAGACTGTTTCTACCCGTATAAGCGATAGCCAATGGCAGCCCAGCCCCAATCCCGAGCCCGCTTGGCTTTCGGACCGTTTGAAGTGGATACTGGTGCCGCCGAGCTGCGCAAAAGAGGCATTCGAGTCCGCTTGTCCGGTCAGCCCTTCCAGATTCTGCTGGTACTCCTCGCACATCCCGGCGAAGTGGTTACCCGCGAGCAATTGCGCGAGGAGGTATGGGTCGCCGGAACGTTCGTCGATTTCGAGCACGGCTTGAACGGGGCCATGAATAAGCTTAGGCGCGCGCTGAGCGATTCACCCGAAAATCCCCGCTACATTGAAACGCTCCCGGGCCGCGGATACCGTTTTATCGGAACTTTGGAGCGTACACAGCCCACCGCCATTCCTCTGGTGGCTGAATCTTTTGTTCCCGAACAGCCGGTCGTCCCGCGCAGCCGCCGTCTCTGGTGGTGGCTCGCCTCCATTGCCGCCTGCTTCATTTCGTCTGCTGTCGGATGGCAATTTCATAGAACTCCGGCTCCGCTGCCTTCATGGACGCTCACCCGGCTCACCGCCGACGCGGGGCTCTCGGGATTTCCGACGCTCTCGCCTGATGGAAAGCTGGTGGCTTATTCCTCCGACGGCGGCTTGGAGAGCGAGCCCGATCTTTATGTCAAACAGGTTGCCGGCGGCCAGCCCATTCGCCTCACGTTTGATGGCGCCGGCAACACTACGCCGGATTTCTCGCCCGACGGCAGCAAGATCGCGTTCCGCTCAAACCGCGACGGTGGCGGCATCTACGAGATTCCCGCCTTTGGCGGCCAGATGCGATTGCTGGCGCGTGAAGGATCGAACCCCAGGTATTCGCCCGACGGCTCGCAAGTGGCGTATTGGATAGGCTCGGAAAACGTAGATCAGAGCATACCCGGAAGCGGCGCGATTTGGGTAGTGCCGGCGGCCGGCGGACAGCCGCAGCGAATAGGGACTAATTTTACCTCCGCTCGCTATCCGATCTGGTCTCCCGATGGTAAGTATCTTCTCTTTATCGGATACACATCCGCGAAACTGAATGATAGCTCCGCTATCGACTGGTGGCTAGTGACTACCAGCGGAGGCGCTGCGCTAAGAACTGGGGCCTACAAGGCGCTCATCGGCGCCGGACTCGCGGGGCGCGACTTGGCCAGCAATCCGGGGCCGTCGGCTGGCCCAAGCGTTCCAAGGCCATACTGTTGGCTGCAGGCCACAAATAGCGTGATCTTCTCCACCGAGAGCGGTGATACACAGAACCTCTGGGAGAGTGGGATATCGCTGGCAACCGGAAAAGTCACCGGCGTGTTCGAGCGCTTGACGGCGGGCGCCGGGAAAGATGAGGACCCCTCTTGCACAGCGGGAGGTACGTTTGCTGTCGCCAACGTGGAACACAGATCAGACGTCTGGTTGCTGCCGTTCGATTTGAACCGTGGGACGCCAAAAGGCGCGCTGGAGCGGGTGACTCACGGTCCCGCCGCGCGGGGTTACCCATCGCTTTCGAGTAATGGCGCCTACGCCGCGTTCTCTTCTATGCAGTCGGGCCCGGACAACATTTGGCTGCGTGTACTGGCCACCGGCCAAGAGTTGCAAGTGGCTGGCTCCTCGTTTATGCAGCGCTATCCGGTGGCCAACGCATCCGGCGGAAGAATCGCATTTTCGTCCCACGAAAACGGCCGGCGGTTAGTGTATGTGGCCACCCCCGGCGGCGTGCCAGAGAAGCTGTGTGAGGGATGCCTGCGAGCTACCGACTGGTCGCGCAATGAGAAGGCGATCTTGATATTCGGCGGCAATCCCTACCAAATTAACCTTCTCGACATAGCCTCTCGTCAGCAGACTGCATTGTTGAAGCACGCTACTCACAGTTTGCTGTACGGCCGCTTCTCTGCCGACAATCATTGGGTTAGTTTCACGGAGCGGATTCAGCCCAATCGGGCCAGGATTATGATCGCCCCTATTGATGGACCGAGACCGATTTCTGAGAGCGCCTGGATCAAGATCGCGGAGGAACAGGCGGCAGACTGGGCCAACTGGTCGCCCGACGGAAAGACGCTTTATTTCACCTCCGCCAGGGATGGCCATTTCTGTCTATGGGGGCAGCGGATCGACCCAAACTCCCACACACCCGTGGGACCTGCGTTTGCCGCATTGCACCTTCACGGGCGAATGTCTTATAAACAAGACGGTTGGTCGGCGGGCGGAGGCCGGATCGCCATCGTGCTCAACGAGAGTACGGGCAACATTTGGCTGATGTCGCATCCCGGCACGCGCTGAAAATCAGTGAGGGATCTCAAAAAGCAGTCACAGATAGTTCTTCCCCTCCAACATTCCAAACCACTCAACCCCACTTCTACCGCTTCGCTTCGTTCCGCCTCGCCGCCGGACACTGCATGCGCTGCCGCCGTTTCGAAGAGCCGCAAATCACCTCAAGACCTCAGGCAGGTTCCTAATGTACAAAGGAACTGCCTTGGAATTTGGCTTTTCTTGATGGCGAAATCGACAATTTTCGCCGGCCGAAAAAGGATGCTATCAGTGGGACACTTGCAAAGAAATGTCCACCCTCCGGGGACTCGGTTAGGTCTATGAAGGAACAGCGGTGTAGCTCGTCGATCGCACCTGTGACATCCATTTTTTCGTTCTCCGGCCGCAGAAGAGCAGCCTCGAGGGCCATCGCGGGGACAATGGACCGCCAAGAGCATAGGGTTAGAAAGACCCGGCGCGCTGCTGGAGATAGGTGAGCATATGTCCGCTCGAATAGCGCGTCCAACATTTCATCGTTGCCGGCAACGATGCGCGCAACTTTGATGATTTTCCCTGCGTTAGCCGACTCACCAACTAGTATTTTGACTACGTAGGGGTGTCCGTCTGATTCTTGAAAAAGATCCCTTTTATAGTCGTTGCTGATTAGGTGTCGTATGCCAAAGGCCGATGCGGTTGCGGTTACCGGTTCGTCGCATTGTATTTCATTCATGCCGCCGACCTCCACGCTATAGTCCCCTTTAAACTCCCGATGACGAGTCGTTATGAGAATCTTATTTGGAAGCCGAACGTAGGTGTCAAGCCAGTTGTACAATTCGGCTGGGTTCTGAACAGTCTCAAAATTGTCAAACACAAACAATAGTGGTCCAACAGCGCTATTGGTAAGAGTGTCAGCTAAAAAGCTCAGTGGGTTAAATCCCTTGTCGTTTATCTCTTTCGGCTGAAATAATTGCACTAACTCTCTTGCAATATCCACTGTCGTCAGAACGTCAGGGCGAACCACTTTGGGCCCTTGAGATAGTAAATCAATGTCCCGTGCGCTAAACGGCCCTATGCCGAGATACGTGTTACCGATTAACACATCCCTTGTAAGTAGCTGATTAAATTGCCGATAGATGGTGTGTATATTTATGCGTTGGCCTGTATATTTATGTGTTTGCGGGTTCGCGGGCCCTTTTCAGGCGCAAATTGTGAAGAAAACCGGTGTAAAACCAGGCAACCTTAATCCGTTGCTCCATGATTATTCAGAAAACAGGGACATCTGCCGAAGTAGGTTGACGTAGAATCAATAGTTTACAGGGAAATGAATAAAAATACGTAGGTGTTAAGTCTCATCGTTTCAATGCCTTACAGGCGATGTGTCAATCCGTAACACGTATCTCGGCATAGGGCCGATCACACGCTGTCCGAGGCGGAAAGTGTAGTACAATTCGCCAGCCATAACTCTGTTGTTCTCTCATCCAAACGGGCAACGGTTACGACGTGGTTGCGCACGGGGCCATTCGACTTCAAGATTCTACATTTCGCGACACACGCGCACGCGGGCGACGATCTATGGAGTTCTTTCGTTTTGTTCAGTTGCCGTGGCGACCTCGATGCTCTTGGAGGTCGACGCCTGGCATCGCTAAAGTTTACAGGGCAATTGGTAGTATTGAGCGCGTGCGATGGCTCAGCGGGAACGTCATTATCAGGGACGGGTTCTGACAGCATCGCAAGCGGTTTCTTAATGGCGGGAGCCAGCACAGTCATTGCGAGTAGTTGGCGTGTTGAGGACAACTCGACGCAACACCTCATGTCGACGTTCTATAGGGAGTTAAGCAAGGGATCGACCGTGGCTCATGCTTTGCGTATGGCACAACTTCAGTCGTTAGACGCTGAACCGCGTTCAATCCGCTCGTGGGCGGCTTTTGAAGTCTTTGGCAACGGAGATCTGACTGTACCCGTGCGTACCTCTTTGCGGGGTCGTTTCGAGAAGTTCTTGCATAAGTTCTGAGCTTCTCGGTTAGCCGGATAGAAGGTCGGCGACGCGTTAGTAAAGATGCACTGAAGCTGCTGCCGTCCGCAATTTAATTTAACTGCAGTAAAGCCGCTTGTCTGGTCGGGAATCTTGGCTTTAAGTGCAGCGCGACAGTTGTCGCTATTTTATTCGGTGGGTTCCGCCGATTTACCCAACTCGGCCTCTATCTGTTCGATCGTTGGCAACCCGCTTTTGATCAGGTTCTCGGGTATCTCTTCAAGGTGGCAGAACTCCGAGACACCCATGGGCGTTGAAGTGTTTCGAAGCGCGTATTCCGCGATAATTCTGTTCTTCGTCTTGCAGAGAATCAGGCCAATGCTCGGCTGGTCGTCTGGATGGCGGAGCAAGTCGTCAACGGCGGCGAGGTAGAAATTCATCTTGCCGGCGTATTCCGGTTTGAATGGCGTCATCTTCAGATCGATGACGCAAAAACAACGAAGTTTTAGGTGATAGAAGAGCAAATCGATTTTGAAGTCTTCTCCGCCGACTTCGAGCGGAACCTGGCTCCCGACAAAGGCAAACCCAGTGCCGAGTTCGATGAGGAACTGTCGCAAGTGCTGCAGCAGGCCGCGTTCTAAATCGCGCTCTTGCGCTTCATTTGTGAGCGTCAGAAAATCGAAATTGTAAGGATCTTTTATGAGCTGCTGAGCAAGATCAGATTGCGGCGATGGAAGAGTGGCCTGAAAATTTGTGGTCGCCTTTCCTTGCCGTTTGTAGAGTCCGCTTTCTATTTGCAGCTCAAGGACATTTCGGCTCCACCCATGTTGGATGGTCTGCCGGATATACCAAAGCCGTTCTTCCGGCGACGTTACTTTATCGAGTAAGCGAACGTTGTGACCCCAGGGCAATTGTGCAACAGCTTGTTGCACAATTGCTTCATCCGGCCACGCTTCCGCTAAAGCCCTCATATATTTTAGGTTGCGAACAGAGAATCCTTGGATACCGGGGAACTCTTGCCGAAGATCCTTGCCAAGCAGATCAATAATCTTGGATCCCCAACCTTCTTCATTCTGTCGAGACAGAATCTCTCTGCCGATTCCCCAGTAAAGCAGCACCAGTTCGCGGTTCACAGCGAGAGAGGCCCGCATCTGTGCGGTTTGGATACGCTGCTTCAGTCCAGCTAGGAGATCAGCATAACCGGCCGGTACGGTTGGCTGAATTTCACTCACGCGTCTTCCCGTTTTCAAATGGCAATTCTTCCCCTGCTTCTCCGAGTCTAAAACAGTATCGGATTCCCGGATCGAATGATGGTTTTCACAGCGGCATTTATGGGACGCGCCGAGCCGCCTCGCGCTACTTCTGCTCTCCGGCCTTCAAGAACAGCAACCTTTCACGGTCTTGGTCGTTTTCAAACCGAAACTTCCACCGATCCTCCATGAACCGCAGTAGCTTGAGGCCACGTGCCAGGATTTCGGAAGGCCCCCATGATGCGCTCTGCGCGACCTCGATCTCAGAATGAGAGCCGTCTTCGTAGCCGTTGCGAATCTTCTTCTTCATCGAGTCAAACTGCGCGTGCTTTTTGACGTCAAAACTGCCGTTCTGGAGAGCGGAGTTGATTGCCATAGAGAGCAGCAAGAGGTTGCCAAGGCTTCCACCATAGGCTGCTCGGCTCTCTTCGGGTATTGCGTCGAATGCGGTGGCCCAATCCCCCGTCTCTGTTTGCGGGTAGATGTGCTCGATTGAGATTTTGTCTTTCGGCGTCTTCAAAAGATCAAACCAATCGACCTTCTTCTGCCGACTCGCGTTCAGCAGGCTGAGTTCGTACTCATACAGCAAATACCGTAGGCCGCTCCATCCGTAGTATCCGCTTCCGCTGGCAAATCTCTTCGTCAACAGGCTATGGAAGTACGTGCTGATGAAGGCACCATTCTCATCAACGGTATCGACGAGTCTCTTGTTCAACCTGAGCACGATTTCCTTCCCGCTGATCTCTTTGCGATCAAATCCGCGAGCCGCGTTATAGAACTCGCTGCTGCGGTAGTTCGCCCTCCATCCGGACATTCTGAATGCGATGAAGATAAACCGCTCAATGGCCTGAAATACCTCCACGCGCTCTGGCGGCGAAACTTTAGCCTTGAGGATGGCCATTATGAGAGGGCGAAAGTAGGCCATGCCAACCCGGTTGATCCGGTCGATCCATTGCCTCTCATCGTCCGTGAGGCCGTCTGCAATCATCGGATTCCAGGTATTGAACCAGTGGACAGCAGACTCCCGAAGGCTGTTGACGAAATCACGAATCTCGACAGGGCGAAGTTGTGCTGTCGAAACGACCGTCATCTCCTCCTCTTCTCCGGTCTCGCCGTTGTCGTCCTCCAACTCCTCAAAGTCGTGGCTGCTGCTCTGTTCCTCAACGTCTTGAAGCTGGACGTTCCGCTCGACCTTCTTGTGGACCTTTTGCGGCGTAAATTGGTCGTCGAGAAGGAAGTGGATGTAGTCCTTCCCCGTCTTGCGGGAATACTTGAAGTACATCGTCCAGTGGGCTTGAAGAAAATCATCGTCATTCAATGGACGATCCTTGTTCCGGCCCAATTGGTAGTAGACTTCCCGCCAAGCGCTATTGATTGTGGTGCGGAGGCTATTGCGTGACGCCGGATCAAGTTCATCATCCCCGTAGAGAGTAGTGAGGTAGATGAGCCTGTTCTTCAGCAACTCAAGGTCCGATAACTTTTTCCCTCGGTTGTTCATCGTCTCGAATGCGACGAAGACATCGAATTCATCCCGAATGATGTATTCGTTGAATAAGAAGCGTTTGGTCAGCTTCTTGTATACGTTTTGGAGGCCAGTCAAACCCTCCTGCTGGTGAAGACCCCGCAGTTGTTCTGTGAAGTAGTTCTTGGCATTGTTCAGATTCAGGGTGTAGAAGGTCTCTTGAATCGACCCCGCCCCAGGCTCCCCGAGGATTCTGTAGCGCAGATATTCATAGCTTGGGTTGTCCATCGTATAGCCGAATTTGTACGTCCGAAAGCGATCGCCAGTCGGCTTCGTCTTGAAGAGGAACTTGTTTTGCAGTTCGTCCACATTCAGGCTATCCGAGATAAAGATCTCATTCGCGGGCTTTCCGGAAAAGTCGGGTAACGACTTGCACAGGTCAACAAACGCCTGGAGGAAGATGACAAACGTCGTCAATCGTTGCTGGCCGTCAACGATGTGGTAGACCTTGTACGAGTGGTCTTCAACCAGCCAATATTCTTTGGTGTTCTCGGCAATCTCAGAAGCAGGGAGCAGCTTGAGGGTCAATACGCCTGTATAGTGCGAGCGCCCTTCGGAGAGATTGATAAGGTCTTCCCAAAAATCCTTTAACTGCTCTCGTACCCACGCATAGCCGCGTTGGTAGTCGGGTATTCGAAAAATCTTCTCTTTAAAGAGGCTGTCTAACGATTTCGGCTCTTCCATTGGGTAATGATCCCTTCCTAGTTTTCGGGTCCTATGGGTAACTTTTGCGCTTATCTCGGTGTTAGAGGGCTTTACAGTGGCATTTTATGGGACGCGCCCTCGCGCGCGGCGCGCCGTCGTTTGTCGTAAATCTGGGTGGTCGTTACGTGGCGGTGGCCGAGCAGCTCTTTGACCTCCATGATGTCCACGCCGGAGTCGAGCAGGAGCGTGGCCGCCGTAGCGCGTAGCGAGTGCGGAGTGTACACGCATTCCATGACCTTGTTTCCGTCCGGCAATTCCCGTTCGCGCAGCGCGTTGGGCAGCTTGCTCAAGTATTCCTTCAGGATGGTCCACATGGTCCGGGGCTCCATGGCGGTCGCCGCCAATTCCTCGGTGTGGGAATGCCGGCGCGGCCGGAAGAGCGGACCGCTTGTGATTTCGGCGCGCTGCAGGTACTCGTGGATCGCCTGCGCTGCAGCGTAGTGCAGACCGATGGTGCGGCGCTTGTCGCCTTTTTCGCGCAAGCGCAGGGTGGCCTCCTCGCCCTCTTGCCGAAAGTCTTCGACGAGGAGAGAGCAGCCGGTGGCCAGGCGGATGCCGGTATAGAGGTAAAGTTTTACAATCGCGCGGTCGCGATGCGCCAATATCGAATCGCCCGCAGATACGTTCAGCAGTTGCCTGGCGCGCGCCGCCGGCAAGGACAGCGTTTCTTCGCGCGGATCGGACGACTCGCGCGCGATGAATTGCGAATGCGCCGGGTTGGGGACCACGATCGGCAGGCGCAGTTCGGCCGCCGACAGCGCCAGGTACTTGTAAAAGGAGGAGAGGGCGGAAACCCGGTGGTTGATGGTTTTGGGCGCGGCACCGACGGCGGCTAGAACGTCGCGGTAGGTCTGCACGTCGGCCACCGAGATTGTCAGGAGCGCCGGTGCCTCTTGCGGCCAGAGAATCCCGCGGTGCCGGACGAAGGACAAAACGCCGTCCCGGTAGGAACGGCGGGTGTGGACACTTTTGGGGCGGTTGACCCAGCGTTCGAAAATTTCATAAATTGAGGAGTAGAAGTGTTCGACCCGGCTGCGGATCTCGGGCGTGAGCGAGCCGGCGAGAACGGGCGGCAAAGTCAGCGCCACACCGGAGGCGGCCGGAATCACGGCGGCAGCTTTCGCTGCCCTCACTTCCAGAGCGGTTTCCGGCGAGAGAGGGGCTGGAAGGCCCTGTTCCCTGCCCGGAGAGTTCGCGATTTGTTCCATGGGGATCATATTAGCATGGAATCAGATAACTGATTTTATCTGACTTCATAGGAGGGATAATGTCCTTTATCATGAATAAGATGCGTGCGGAGAAGAGACCGCCAAATGACCCTCAGGTAACGTTTTCGGTGGGTTTTGCCCAATTTTGCAGGGTGGATTATTCTGCCGACTATTGGTCGCAGGAGTCCTCCGAACCGGGCATCAGTTTGCGTTGGCGGCCAGTCCTAGATTTCGAGAAAGTACGACATTCACAGCTTTTTCCAACTGGACATCTTTGCCCGCTTTCAAATCCTCCAGTGAAGGTCTTACCTTGTGATCGGGCATGACCCCCTTGCCTTCAATTAACTCGCCGTCCCACATATACCAGGCCGTCACCGGCATACGTAACCGGTAATCACCACCAACTCTGAAATTCGCAGCCCCTAGCACCTGACCGGGTGTAGACGCACCTACAAGGGTCGCAATTCTTGATCTCGATGCGAATGCCGCGATCATCTCCGCAGCGCTCCGAGTGAATTCGTCCACTAGCAGGACCACCTTGCCGTGGAATGGTTGCGCGCCGAATCCTTCGGTCCACAAGCTGAGCGAACGATCCCGATGGAGCACACCAAATCGTAACGCCATTGCATACAGTCGGAGTTTTGTCTCCGGTATCCTTTGAATGCGCATCAGACCATCGGGAATCCCGCCTGTTGCCTTGCCTTTGCGGGTCAAGCTGTAGCCGGTTGGTCGGCGATCGGGTACCAAGTAACTCATCAGACGAAGCGAGCCGAGTCCGCCTCCGGGGTTTCCACGAAGATCGAGAATCAAGCGATCGCACGCTTCCTCTTTGAACCGGTTGATGATTTGGTCGACACTTTGCGCAAAGTCGAACCCTATGGCGCCAGGAAACGCTGCCACTCTTATCAGCCCAATACGATTCGGTAGAGTTTCATGGGACACAGGCTGAGGCGTCACCATCGGCGGTCGGTCCTTTTCTGAGGGCTTAGGAAGGTCTAGAGTAACCTTGCGAGTACTGCTTTGATCGTGCGGTTGAACGAGGATTTCGTGCGCCTCACCCAATTGAAATCTAGGTTCGTCGGGGGGACTTACCTTTTGTCCATTAATCGCCACAAACGCGTCGCCCAGGCGTATGCCCGCTTGATGCGCAACTCCTCCCTGAGCGACGTGCTGGACAAACCAGTCATATCCATTTCCATTCGGGAAAGCCCGCAATTCCGCACCGATTGCAAATTGAGCAGGTACACGGCGCCCGGATGTGTGAAAGAATGCCATGTGGCTAAGCCCGAATTCCGCGAGCCATCCGTTGAGTCTGTCCTCGAACTGCTCGTCCGGCGCATCCTTGAAATCAGCACTAATTTTTGAGAGGTTTCCGGCCTTTTCCTCGACGCGTTCAATGGTCCACCAAGGATGAAATAGCTTTTCCGAAATGAGCTTTTCGATATTTTGAAGTATTTTGGCTCGTTCGACAGGCGTGCTCATCGGGAACCGACCTCAGATCCATTTGAAGGAAACATTACTCTATCCCCGTCTCCGAGTAAAGTGAACGCGGCCCAATTTGCCGTGGGCGTATCGATACCGAATTTGTTAAGTAAATCAATCTGGCTCAGGCCCAGGGCCGCTGCTTCAGTTTTACCTTCGCGGAGGTGTATGTAGAAACGCTTCATAAGAAATAGGGAATACGTGTCGTCGATTTTCCACAACGTGGAAATTACTGATCTTGCGCCGGCCGCCAGAAATGTTCGGGAAAGATTAGCGATTCCCTCTTCACCCTGAAGGTGACCTACCGCTGTTTCGCACGCAGAAAGGACTACGAGGTCCGCGTTCAAACGCAAGCCTAAGATTTCTCTCGGCTCAAGTAGCCCGTCGTCGTGCGGCGGGTCGGGTCTAAAAATCAACGCGGCTCTTTCCGGGTTTTTCGGATTGGCAATGCCATGGACCGCTAAATGAATAATCCGAAATTGATCTGGAGTCGCTGATTTGAATTGTGTTTCTGTCCCATCTGTGCCGACTTTTAACTCGGCATCGTGGGCGCCGAGAACATTTGCAGCTGTCTCGACTTCTTCCTGAGTACCTGGCAGGTTTTGCAGCTTAGTCAAATCGAGGTCATAATAATCGGAGCGTTCGACTCCACGCCGTGCATCTGCCATCTCAGTCGTTCCTCCGGCGACGCCGTAATTAACACCGCCCACTCCCATAAACAACTGCCGCGCTTGCGTATGTTTGCTTCTCCGCATTAACGCCAATGTTCCTCCGGACGGCTCATACCAGATTGTTCGAAGGCTTACTAGATATTTGCCGGAACCGTCCTGGAGCGCGGAAAATGGCACAAGATGCAGGATGCCGTCCGGCACCACAATTACTGAATTGAGGTGAGCCGGCAGATGTAACGGCTGAATGAGCGCCGCGAATAGGAGATGAGCTTGGGTTTCCGATAGTTTGCTTGACTTTACCCTTGTCATGTAAGCGTCGGCAAGGCTCTCAATTCTGTTGCGTGCGGGCAGTCTTACGATGCTCGTGCGATAGCGGCTTACGGCTAGGCAGAAGGATTCCGATTCGCCAAGAACGTATTCTAAAAGCACTTCATTCCGCCTGAGTTCGCGCTCGACTTGAGCCAGACCGATCTCGGTAGATGGATCAAGAGCACGCACAGCGGTGCCTGGCGAGATTTTGGTCCATCTCGCCTGTTCGGCAAAAAATAGCTGATCCATCAAAACGCGCCGTCGTCTTGGGACATCAGTTCTGACGAGCTCGATCTTCAACTTGCGAATTCTGTCTTCAGTCTCGCCGTCAGCCATGGCACCGGGCTGCGGGCGCCACAGGCTGCCTGCAAGGATTCGGCCACGAACCTGCTCGATAGCCTGAAATGCCTCCGCTGTGTTACCTCGCTCTGCAGCAAGCCTGAAACGACTTTCGAACACTGGGCTCATCTCCGCGAGCAGCGCAGCCCTGGCTGCATTATCAGGCGCGGTCAAGAGCATTCCTTCAATAATGTCGGTGGCTCGTTGATAGAGCTGCGCAGCTTTGTCTAAATGGCCTACTGCTTCTTCCACGTCAGCGAGAACACGCAGCCTTGCCGGAGCCAGATACATATCTCGGCTTCCGCCAGTTGCAGTAACGGCAAGTCGAGCAGCCTCCTCGGCATTCTTGAGATTTCGCTGTTCCCTGAAGGCCCCTGCAAGTTTGATTTCGCTCTCGGCGTAGAGCCGCGATTGCGTTCGGCTCGTCAGGTCCGCAACATTGCCCAGAATCTTAATCGCTTCCGGCTGCTGATGGTTCGCTAACGCAATATCTGCTTTGAACAGCAAAACCTGAGCCAGCTTGATTTCCTTGTTCTTTTTCCTGGCTTCGGATTCAGACTCATTAATAAGAGCCAAAGCCGTCTTGTAATCTCGCTTGTTGATCAGCGCCTGAATCTTGCCGGCCACCGCAACATAGGGATATCCAGAATCGGGGTACTTGCTAGCAAGGGCAATTGCGCGGTCGAGATACGAGATACCTTGATCATCAAGCTGCCGTAGGACAAGGCCGGTTCCTATGGCTGCCATGTATCTAATTTCTGCGCCCACATCTCGGGTGTCGTGCGCAGTCATGAGGGCGGTGCTGACTGCCTTCATCGCATTCGCAGTGTCTCCTTGCAGGAACTGTTGAAATCCCAATTCCGCCGGAGCTCTCGATTCCCACCTCTTATCCTCAAGCGTGTGCGCAACCGCGAGCGCCTCCTGCCAATCGGCACTGGCGGGCTCGCTGTCGATCTCCCCATCAATATCGCCCTTCGCAATAAGGCACATAAGCCTGAGCCGAAGGTCCTTTTGCAAAAGCGGCGAACGAAGTTGGCCACCTAAATAATCCGAGGTTTCGGGGAGGTTCACCGTCTCCATCGAGCTGCGGATGCGGCCATACCGCGCATACAGCATGTTCCGCTCATCGCCTGCGGCGGTGAACAATTTCTCAGCACGTGCGTATAGTGGACCAGCATCCGCCCAATTGAAAAGGTCGCTTAAGCGGTCGGCGTCCCGCAGAAGCGCTGCCGGATCACTTTCGGCAGCGGCGGACAGATCCGCTGGAAGTAACAAAATTCCGAGCCCGAACAGGATCAACCGGCCACGTTCCATGGTGAATGGCATTTAGATCCGATTTTGCCAGAAAATAATCCATTTCTTGCAAATTATTTGCATTACCACGTACTTACTAGAAATTCTTCGTGTAGATTTCGCGGGGATCGAGACGCCATTGATCGGTGGCTGGGCACCGCAAAGGGCTGGTGAGAGGAACTCCAGTATCCCTCGCCAGCCTTTCACTCCATCGTCACTGTCGACGAATGCCATCCGCCGGCGGGCAACCTTCTGGAGCGCGCTGAATATGTGCCGGGCAGAAGTTTTGCCAAATCAACAACCGTGGTGAACCGCGTCAGACCCCGATCTATTTCAGCCCTGCCGGTGGCGGAAACCAGCACCGCGTTATGGGAATCGAGCAATTCAAACTCATAGTCACCCTCTTCGCTCCCTCGCGGCAGGTAAACGGTGAGTTCCAGAGCGCGGCGAGGTAAGACCTGCATTCCAGTTTGAGTTCCTCGCACAGCGCCCGATTCGCCCGAGCGAAGAGTACTTTCGAGGTTCAGAACGGCGGCTGGGTAAACCGTCGCCGGGGGCGATTGCTTTCTGACAACTTGCTGAGGCGCTGGTACGTTCTGCCGCCGGTTGGAGAAAAACAACCCGAGGCCACCGCCAAGGCAAAGAAGGAGGATGGCGGCGACCCCGCTCAAATACGCAATGCGCCTCCGCCGCGCGGACCGCTCACTCGCGAGGCGAGCATCACGCAGTTCCCTGAACTCGGCAAAGCAAGGTGAACACTTCCAGATATGTTCCCACGCTGGATGACCATGCGCATATTCTTTGTTTGCCAATGCTCGAATTGTTTCGGAGCCCGGGCATCCCTTGCGTTCGGGGTTGGGGTATGCACGCAGCAAGAGTTCTTCAATTGGATCAGAGTTCACCGATTAGCGATTATCTCTCAGACGTGGTCAGGGATTTCAATTTTTTCTTGGCGCGCGCTAAACGAAACCAGCTCGACGTTTCTGAAATGCTGAGATCCCGCGCAATCTCCCGGTGGCTCCAGCCCTCTCGCCACCGAAGGTAAATCTCTCGATCTAGCGGCCAAAGCTGCCCAAGTAGTTCCTGCAACAGAATGCGTGCCTCGATTGCCGAGTCACTTCCGTCAATCGCCGCACCGACCAGAATTTCCATCCTGGAGGGCGGCTCGAGCATCACCGGTTCCTGTTTCTGCTTGAGGTCTTCTTTGCGAGAAACGGCAAACAGAGCCTTCGTCGCGTAGCGCAGGAGATCGTCAATGTTTTTTTCCCCGTCTCCAACAATACGGCCGATCGCTTGTGCTCGGTCAACAACGGCATCAATATTTGCCTTCGGGTGCGCAATGGCTCTTAAAACAGCGGTAACCAATTGCTCGCGTAAGGTTGGCGGCAATGGGCGGCCAAAACGATCAGTGAATTGAATATTTTCAAGAGCCATTGCTTCGACTCCGGGGGGACTCCGCGGATTGGAGAGAGTCAAAAAATTATAATACACCAGTTTTCCATGATTATCCGAAAATATTTTTGGCCCCTGCCTCTAAGAAATCGAAGTCAATTTTGCCGCTATAGGATAGGCGTTAATACCTCTAATTCTGATAGCGTAGCCGTCCTTTGTGGGAAAAGGTTTGTATCGCGAATCGGCGTTGCGCGCGAAGATAAAAAGCGGATCGAACGCCTTCGTAGGAGTGGAACATGAAGACACATCAAAGAAGCAGGATCGATGTAGAGTGGCTAGGTCTAAAGCGCCTAGCACACTACGTCAGCACTTCTGAGCGGACGATCCGCCGCTGGATGCACTTGCCAGTCGATCCCCTCCCAGCTGTGCGAGTGGGTGGAAAGATTTTAGTGCGAAGATCCGAACCAGGTTGAGTGTCTGACCCAATACAAGGCCAATCCCGCTGCCGCCCGCGCCAGTGAACGTCTGAGAGCGGTTGGTGAGCGCGTTCTGTGGTTGGTGCGGAGTGGGCAAAAGTAAGTAACAAGGTCCGCGCACAGCACACAACGATTGAAGGATTCCGATTTGGAAGGTGAGGCGGAGGTGTATTTACACACACGAAGAAAGGAGAGAGATGAACCAACGTGTACGCCAGAAGATCGAAGCCGCCTTAGCCGCTAAAACGAACGCCACGCTTTCAAATATTAACGCGGCTACGTTGGTTGCCGATCAAGTCGTATCCGGGGAGAAGGTGTACACACTAGAGTACGTTGCGGCCAGGGCGCACATGGACACAACAACCGCCGCAAGAAAGTTGCGCGGGAAGCAGGGTTTCCTTCAGCACTGCGTTCGTGGACGGATCACGATTACGGAAAGTCTCTTCCACTCGTTCATCAAAGAAGCCGCTTCCAGGGGCTTGCAGAATTGACATCGACCGTGACGGGCATGTTTACCACCCGTTCGCCGAATGCCCTTGCAGCAGCTTCCTGTTCAGCTACACAGAATTTGCCGTAGTGCGATCTAAGCGTTTCCTCAGTGTCGCCAATGTATTCGGCAACGGCTCTTGTAGACATGCCCATCTGTAGCATCCATGCACAGAACGTATGCCGGAAGCGATGCGGATGCGGATGGACTGAGAATGATTTGCCTTCAGCCTTCATCATTCGTTCTGCGATTGCGAATAGCCGGGTGATTCGTTCTCGCCATCCATTTGTGGCGTGCTGTAGACGCTTCTTCCATTCAGCCGTGCCTTTCTCTGGAACAGGCCCACCACCTAGAAAAAAGAATCGACCATGCTTCAGCGGCAATCGTTGTAATGCGGCGACAACGTTTGGGTGTCCCGGCAGGTTGCCACTAGGAATCGGTATCAGCACATGATTGTTCTGTTTGGTGTTAGCGGTCTTGATGGGATTGCAAGAGATCGCATATTCCCAAATCCCAAAACGAAATGGAACAAGCTGTAAACCTTCCAACGCGCAAACGTCACTGATACGCAACCCGGTATAACGCATAACCAAAGCGAACACGTAAGCCTCGTATCCATTCTGTGTGCCTGTGCGTAGGTTTTTTCCGCCTTTCCCATCTGTCACTTCGCCCGATGCGCTATAAACAAACCACAGGTCTTGATCCGAGAATGGCTCTTTTGGATCTTTGACCTTGCTAGTGACCATGCCATAGTCTCGCGTGGCGTAGTTGGCACTGAGCAATTCGTTCAATACGCAATACCGCAGAAATCCTCTGAGATCCCCAATGAATCGCGAAGCAGTTCGTTTCCCCATCGACTTCTGAACCACGACTTCACCCGGCGTTGGCTTCCGATTTCGAAGGGGATTGAGATTGACCCATGAATTGCGAAACTCTGCCCACACTCTTGAATTGTCCATTTCCTGAATGTGCTCGATCATACGGCTCTTTGTGAAAGGCAGCAGCCTGATTTCCAGTAGTTGCTTGTACTGGCTCAGGCGTTCATCCGAAATATCTTTGTTCTTTTGCACCATCAGGAAAGTCGCAACCGCGTCTTCAATCGTCACCAGTTTGTAGTCGGGATCAACCTGAAGAATCGCATCAGCGTTCCCGGCGATCTCCCAAGCATCGACCACCTTACGCGCTGCGATCCAGTCCCGGCATCCGGTCGTCTTGTTTCGAAGGTACTCGTTGCCGAGCTTTCCATCCACAGCGATAAGGCAGTTGCATTGCGCTCTGCCGTTTGATTTGGGACTGTCCCACTCGAAAATCTTGTCTTCCTTCAGGTACGAATGAACACATTCTTTCTCATGCCGACGAAACAGTTTTAGTGCCGTAAGCCAAGTCCCTCTGACCTAAATTGTACCTGTAAATCAAAACAGGTACAAGTAGGCGCAGTTTTATTTGTGTTATCAATAAGTTAATTGGCGGAAGCTAATGGGAGTCGAACCCACCTGCGACACTAGGTGCCGCACTCCGGTTTTGAAGACCGGGCCCTGCACCAGCAAAGTCTAGCTTCCGACTGAAATTGTAGCGTCTTTCTCGTTATCGAACAGCGCGGCGCTCATGGCGAAGCGCAATTCCTCAATGCCAGCGCCGGTTACGCTCGATATGGCGAAGAACTGCGACCCATGTTCGCGCGCCTTGGCTCGGACGGCATCGATCCGGGCAGGGTCCTGGCAGGCATCAATTTTACTGGCCACCACAATCATGGGTTTAGCCAGCATTTCTTTGCTGAAGGCGCCCAGCTCGCCTAAAATCACATCGAAATCGTGCGCCGGTTCGCGGCCACTGAATTCCGACACATCCACCAGATGAACCAAAAAACGCGTGCGTTCCACATGGCGCAGGAACTGAATACCCAAACCATGTCCTTCGTGCGCACCCTCGATCAAGCCGGGAATATCGGCCATCACAAACGTATGATCGCCAGCTTGCACCACGCCGAGATTCGGTTCGAGCGTAGTAAACGGGTAATCGGCAATTTTCGGTTTGGCGGCAGAGAGGCGAGAGATCAGCGTCGATTTGCCAGCGTTCGGATAGCCGATCAAACCTACATCGGCTAACAGCTTGAGTTCGAGCTTCAGTTTGACCAGTTCGCCAGGCTTGCCTTCTTCGTGTTCAGTAGGCGCTTGATGAGTGGACGTGGCGAAACGCGCGTTACC
>PMSX01000026.1 GCA_003167495.1 Bryobacterales bacterium
TCATGGCGAAACCGACGTGGATGAGCACCCAATCGCCTTGAGAGGGAGGTTCGTCTTGCAAAAGTCCAAGGTCCACTGTTCGGCGCACTCCCAAAACATCTATGACGGCCAAGCCACGGTCTTCAGCCAGCAGATTGACAATCTTTCCCGGTATGGCAAGGCACATTGTTATCTACTCCTGCTTCCTCGCTACGATGTCGAATGTGAACTTGAGTTCGTCCTTTACAGTCATCCCACCTCCCACCGCACTAAAAGGCGTGATGGCGTAGTTACTTTGCAGAATGGAGAATTCTCCGGAGGCGCGGCACGTGTCGCCCAGCAAAGCCAGTTGCGCCGTGATCGGAATTGGACGAGTGATGCCATGCAGGGAAAGATTTCCGTTTATCGAGACCCGGTACCGTCCCTCCCCCAACTGATCGGCTGAAAATTGAGCGTTTTCGAAAACGATGGTCGGATATTTTGAAGTTTCAAGTATTTTCTCGTTCATATTGCTCTCGATTTCCTTACGATCCTTGCTCTTCATGTCATCCGTCACTTCGAGCGAATCGGCGCGGATCTGAACTCGCAACAACGCTTGTCCGGGGACGGCGGGGTCAAAGTTGGCCTCCCCTGTAAAGTCGCGAATGGCGATAGTGGGACTGTGTCCCAGCGCCGAAAGCATTCCGCTGGCAAAGACGCGAACGGAAAACCTACTCGCGCTCTTATCGAGAATGTAATGCGCCACTGCGGTCCCCGGTTGTGCTGTGGTCACATTGACCTAATTTTCATGTAGCGCTCCAGATCCTTCGGGACGGCAGCGCCAAGCAGATTTCCGATGTTGATGCCGCCGAGCATTTGGCGAACGATGGGCGTCGACAAAATGAGTCCTGCGCCGAAAACAACGAGCGCGGCGCCTCCCAGCAAGAATAGAGTGTCTTTAGACTCCGAATCCTGACCGTTAGTATGTTGTGTAAGTTCCATTAACCTGCTTCTCCTTTTTCTTACTGCAATTGCAGCACTTGTTCCGTCGATAGACCGGCGAGAATGTTTGAGGTGAGCCTTTCAACCATTGCCACGGCTTCCTCGACGGCAGACTCGACTGAGTCGCTTAAACCGAGCTTGCCCCCTTCATCCGAATCCGATCCAAACTCAGCGGGTTCACAGCCAACGATAAGAACGCGGCCGAGCGCACCTCCCATCGACTTGACGACGCGAAGCACGCTCATTGGATTCATAGAATGCGCTTCCAAAGAGGCGGGAGCGCTATTCAGCGCATTCAACTCAAGTAAGTCGGGCTCCACTAGATAAACGGTCCCTGGTGTGCCGCCGCGCGGGCAAGCGTCCACCAAGATGACCACCTCATACGGATTGAGCAGCGCATAAGTGAGGTCGAGTCCACGAATTCCAAAGTCCTTAACTAACACTTCCGACGGTAGCTGACGGTCGAGGAGTCTGCGCGCAACCTCCACGCCAAACCCATCGTCTCCCAGAAAAATATTCCCGACGCAGGCGATGAGAATCCTTGGATCGGTCATAACGATTCGATCTCCTCTGTACGGAAAAAGAAGCGATGGCCGGGCTGCCGGAGCATCCCCAAGTCCTTGCCTGGGTCATCGTCAAGCACGATGGCTATTTGAACGTCGCCCTCGTAGTCTTGCTCAATGCTCTCGATGACTCCAATCTTTCCAGACAAAGCGACGTCCATGATGTCGCCGCCGGCACGCGGGTGTAGGCGCACACGGTCGCCTTGCTTGAATGCGACGCCGCCCACCACTACCTCGTCAATGGCGGGTTTGTCTTCCAGCAGTTGCCATTCCCATTCATTCATCGCAAGCTCCGCAAGGACCCATGGAGCTTCTGGAAATGCTCTGGGGGCAGCATTTCGGTTCTTTCGAGAATCTGGCGGGCACGATCATCGCCATTCCTCACCTCGCGCTTCTCTTCGTCGGTCATCGTCAAGATTCTCAATGCAAGAATTTCGTCAATTTCCGTACCGTCGAAGAGATCACCCGCGCTCTCGGGGGCGATCTGTGGATAGTCATAGAGAATGATGGGCGCCGATAAAATCAGATCCTTCTGTCCTTCTTCGCCCGCTAACACAGGCCAAGCGCCGGCGTTCTGACAGGTTGCCGCCGCGGCCTTCAGGTGCTCCGGCGGATCGAACGAGGAAACAAACTCGCCGCCAGAGGCGTGGAGAATGCTGTGTACTGAGACCACGGATCGCAACAGCGCGGCGTCTCTGTTTGAGTCTCCCGCAGATTCCAGGTTCGAGAGATTGCGAATGGCGAGCGACACTTTGAACAGACCTTCGCCTAACTCAAGCGCACTCAGTTCGAATTCGCCGCGCAGTGCTTCAAACGCAAAGGACTGGCGGAAAGGTTGATCTACCAGCGCACCTAAGGTAACCAATGGCGAGCTAATGGCTCGATCAATGCCTTCTTGCCACTCCTGAACCGACACCAGTTGCAGAAATCGTACTTTGACTTCAATCGCCATCGAAGCATCGCCCAAGACCAGGCATTCGGTGTTCATTTCCCAAGCTTCCGTTCCCAGTTGGAGATCGCAATACTCGCGAGGATAGAGGACTCCAAAGTTAAAGCGTTGACGGTTTTTCACCGCGGAGGGCCGGTAAGGATAGAGAATGTAACCTTCGTAGAGTACCGCCTCTGCGATTTTTTCAACAGCGCTCAGGTTCATGATTGCACCGCTTCTTCCTTCACATTGGCAAGCATCGTCTCGAATGCCTGCTCCCAGGTTGGAATGCCCCGCTCAACCTTGAACTGCTGCAAACTTTCAAAGGTATCCCTACGAAGGCAGAGCCAGGCGCTATT
>PMSX01000106.1 GCA_003167495.1 Bryobacterales bacterium
GGCATGGCCATGACCGAGAAGCAAGGCGGATCGGACGTGCGCGCCAACACGACTTCCGCGGAGCCCGTCGATGCCGCTTCCGGCGAATACCGCGTCAACGGA
Organism: Bryobacterales bacterium; assembly: GCA_003167495.1. Lineage (GTDB taxonomy): Bacteria > Acidobacteriota > Terriglobia > Bryobacterales > Bryobacteraceae > Bog-105. The sequence continues at coordinate 103 of PMSX01000106.1, forward strand.
CATAAGTGGTTCTGCTCGGCGCCCATGTCCGACGCGTTCCTGATGCTGGCGCAGGCTCCGCGCGGACTGACGTGTTTCCTGCTGCCGCGCGCTTCAAACGGGTTTCATATCCAGCGGCTGAAGTCGAAACTGGGTAATCGCTCAAACGCGTCCGGCGAGGTGGAGTTCGACAATTCCAGAGCCTTCCGGATCGGCGAGGAAGGACGCGGCGTGCCAACAATCATCGACATGGTGCAACATACGCGTCTCGATTGCGTGATCGGCTCGGCGGCGCTGATGCGGCAGGCGCTCACGCAGGCCATCCATCATGCGCGGCATCGCAGCGCGTTCGGCAAATTGCTAATCGATCAGCCGTTGATGCGCAACGTGCTGGCCGACCTGGCTCTCGAGACGGAAGCGGCGACCGTGCTGATGCTCCGCCTGGCGCGCGCTTTCGATGGCGAACCCGGGCTGGCCCGTTTGGCCACCGCCCTTGCGAAATACTGGGTGTGCAAACGGACGCCCGCGGTTGTCGGCGAGGCTCTGGAATGTCTGGGCGGCAATGGATACGTGGAGGAGTGCGTGATGCCGCGCTTGTACCGCGAGTCGCCCATCAATTCGATTTGGGAGGGTTCCGGCAACGTCATTTGTCTGGACATTCTTCGTGCGATCGCCAAGGAGCCGGCGTCGGTGGAAAGTGTGCTGGCGGAGATTCATCAGGCGCGAGGGGTCGATCGCCGCTTCGATGCGTATGTGGATGGCATCGATGTGCGGGCGGGCGAAGGCGAGGCCCGGCGCTTGGCGGAACTGCTGGCCACGGCCCTGCAGGCCAGCTTATTGCTGCGCTTCAGTCCGGCTTTTGTCAGCGACGCGTTCTGTGCAACGCGCCTGGGTAGCGGGTGGGGTCGCGCGTTTGGCACGTTACCTAATGCGGTAGATACAGGAAGCATTTTGAACCGGGCGCTGCCTGCGAGCTTCTAGTTAATAAGATAAGATTCGGACGGACCCATTAACAATGAGCGGGCTGGTCCAACAGGTTACCTCGCTTGGACAGGCGGCGTAATCGTCCGGCACGGCGGTGGAAATACTCATCCCGTTTGCGGGCGGCATTGGTGTCCCTCTCGCGACGCATTCGAGGAACTTGAAGAGGATCGGCAAAATTCGGCCCCTGAAACCCTCGCGCCACAACAGTTCTGCCCGGCGTCCTGGTAGACTACTTGAACAGGCCGGACTTTCCGGCTTTCCGAAAACGTTAAGACTAATTCACGCTTGTCATGACCTCTATCGTCAAACTTCAAAAAACGGGCAGTTGACCATTCCTAATCACATGCGCGAGCGGGTCGGATTAGCCGACGGGGATTACATCCACATGGAACATGCGGACCACGGCAGCAAGATCATCCTTCAACCCGCGCAGTTCGGGCCGAGGACCGCCGCCAATGAACTCACTCCGGCTCAGAAGCGCAAGCTGGACGCACGCTTAGCGAAAGGGCTCGCGGACGTCGAAGCCGGCCGAGTCCATGGACCGTTCGCGACGGCTCAGGACACGGTCGACTTTCTGCGCGCCGAGGTCAAGAAGGCAGGAGCAAAAAGAAAAACTAACCTCACTTCCCGATGAGAATTCAGCTAACCTCCTCGGCGAGGAAAGGTTACATCGCTTCGCCGGCGGCGGTTCAAAAGGCCTTTGATAAACAGGTGGCATTCTTGGCGGGAAATCCGAACCATCCATCTTTGCACGCCAAGAAGTACGATGAATCTTCAGACCTTTGGCAAGCCAGGGTCGACCGCAGCTGGCGATTCTACTTCCTGATCCAAAAAGACATGTATATCATCACTCACCCAAAGTAGTTCTGCAGAACTCGCCCTGAACATTGCGGATGTTTTTCGTTGCCGCTCTTACAAAACACATATTCAACCGAGCCAATCCCTCAAATTCTTAGGAAAACCTACGGAATTAATTAAATTATTAAACCCTTTATACCCTAGGGTATAAAAATAGAGGCGCAAACCACGAGTCGCCGGAGTATAATCATGTCCATAAACGCTGGCGAAACTCTCTTATGTTTTGCAGCGCGGACAGCGCTGCCAGGGTACCGCTCCGGAAAGAAAGGCAGACCTCATGAAATTCACAACAATGACGGCGACGAGAATGCTCTTGCCGTCTTTCGCGTTTGTGTTCGGGATCGCGCAGGCGCAGACCTTCAGCGTATTCCATAACTTCAGTGGCGGCGCTGGCGATGGAGCCAATCCCCTCAACGGATTGGTGGCCGATAAAACCGGCAACCTCTATGGCACTGGGAATCAAGGTGGTACTTCCGGGAACGGGGCGGTCTTCAAGATCACCACTGCCGGCGTCGAGACGGTGCTTTACAACTTCAAAGGCGGCTCCGACGGAGCGAACCCCGTGGGGGTTCTGATTCTGGACAAGAGTGGCAACTTGTACGGCACCACCACGGGCGGAGGCGCATTCGGCGCCGGTACGGTGTTTGAGGTGAATGCCGAGGGCCACGAAATGGTGCTGTATAGCTTCAAAGGGGGCCCCGATGGGACGGCTCCCGAAGCCGGTCTGGCCTGGGACGCGGAGCAAAATCTATACGGCGCCACCACTGCGGGCGGGACCAATGGCTCTGGCATAGTTTTCAAGCTGAGTCCGCCGGCGAAGAAGGGCGCGGAGTGGACGGAATCGGTTCTTTACAGCTTCGGCGCCGGTTCGGATGGAACGGTTCCCGTGGGAGGAGTCGCGTTTGACACTGCCGGCAATCTCTACGGGACCACATCCGCGGGAGGAACTGCCGGATTCGGAACCGTCTTTGAATTGAGCCCGTCCGAATCCGGATGGACGGAAACGATTCTGCACGACTTTCAGGATTCAGACGACGGAGCCGTCCCCTATGCCGGCCTGCTCTTCTTCAAGGGTAAGTTTTACGGTGGCGCCACCGAGGGCGGCACGAACGGCGGAGGTACCATATTCGAACTGGCGCAGGTGAACGACGCCTGGACCTTCACCGTTCTCTACAGCGTACCCGGCTGGGGAATCTCCGGAGCCTTTCGCGACCTCGCGATGGACGCAGCGGGCAATATATACGGCACCACTCACTGTGACGGAGCTTATAGCGCCGGGACAGTGTACGAATTGATCCGCGGGCGCACTTCCTGGACTTACAGTCTTCTTTACACCTTTACCGGCGGGAGTGACGGTCTGTATTCGTACAGTAACCTCGTATTGGGATCAACTGGCATCTATGGAACCACCAACCAAGGCGGCGCTAATGGCTTGGGTGTCGTCTTTCAGATTGTCACTGACGAAGTCCGATTCCGAAGATAGCGGTCGCAGGTCATTCTA
>PMSX01000079.1 GCA_003167495.1 Bryobacterales bacterium
TCTGGACGCGCGGGTTGCGGCGCCGTACATACAGCGCGCCGACACCCTTGGGCCCGTAGAGTTTGTGGGCTGTCAAGGAAAGTACGTCAATGCCGTCTTTATTTACGTTGACGGGAATCTTGCCAACGGCCTGCACAGCGTCACTATGAACGAGTACGCCCTTTTCCTTCGCTATCTTGCCAATCTCGGCCATGGGCTGAACCACGCCAATTTCGTTGTTGGCGTACATGATGGAAATGAGAATGGTTTTGTCGGTGATGGCGTCGCGCAGTTGGTCGAGGTCGATCAAGCCATCTGTTTTGACCGGGAGATAAGTGACGCGAACGCCTTCCTTCTCGAGCCGCTTGCAAGTATCCAACACAGCTTTATGCTCAGTGGCTTGCGTGATGATATGGTTGCCCCGCTCAGCGTACATTTGAGCGATGCCTTTGATGGCGAGATTGTTCGATTCGGTGGCGCCGCTGGTGAAAACGATTTCTTTGGGTGTGGCGCCGATTAAGTCCGCAATCTGTTTGCGCGATTTTTCGGTTGCCTCTTCGGCTTCCCAGCCAAAGCTGTGGTTGCGCGAAGCGGCGTTGCCAAAAATGTCCATAAAGTACGGTTTCATCTGCTCAAACACGCGCGGATCCATGCGCGTGGTGGCGTGGTTGTCCATGTAAATCGGCATCTTCATAAAGTCAATTTCCTTGTTGATTCCCGGGCGGCGGATGTTCCGGAGGTTCCTTCGAGCGCTACCAGCGAAGCCGAAAGCGAACCTTGCGGATCTTCGGCGGAATCTCGCAACATATCTTCGATGCTGACACTGTCTAAGAGGCGCAAAATTCCTTCGTGGATACGGCGCAACGGTTTTTTGACGGTGCAGCGATCAGAATGTCCGCAGGAGGTGGCGGAGGTGAAGCAGGTTGCTAATACGATGGGACCGTCGATGGCGCGGATCACTTGCAACGCCGAGATTTCCTGCGGATCACGCGCCAGGCGATAACCGCCGTTGGTGCCGTACTCCGAAACGAGAAATCCGGTTTTGCCTAATTTCTGCAAAAGCTTTGATAAAAGGGGCAATGGGATACCGCTGCTGTCGGCCAGTTCTTTGGCACTGAGCGCCGGCGAGGCTGCGGAACCCGCGATTGAACGCACCGCCGCGAAGTGCTTGAGGGCGATGAGGCTGTAGTCCGCTTTTTTGGTGAGCCGCAGCATTGGGAGTAGATCTAAGACCGAAAGTATCCTATATAGTTATAGCACGAAATCGGCGGCGCTGGTCAGCCGACTACATTCAAAAGAGGATGGAGGGTAGCCAGGCACCCGCGGGCTCGTTGTAGAACCCCGTGGTCATGAGCGTCATCGGCTGCACGACTCGCAGACCATTAGCCAGACACCACCGCAAGAGGACGTTGTTGCGGGACGGAATGAGCAGACCGGGACCGCCAAACGACTCGGCGGAGACGATTAGGGCTTGCAAATCGACGTTCGTTTCAGCCGTGGCGTGGCCAAAGAACGCGAGGTCGGAAGCATACCCGGTGATCTGACCGGCGCGCTCAACCACCAACGCAGTGCCTTGCTGAACGGCTTCGGCCAGGTCTCGGCCGCGATCGAACCCATGGACTTGACGTGAGAGAGTGTTACAGGCCTCTAAGTCTGCCGTTTGCGCAGCCCGCACCAGGCATCCAGGGACGCTTCTTTGCACCGTTCGGCCTTGCATGCAGGAGAGCGGCTCTCTAATATCGAAACCGAGACTCGCGTAGAGCGACAAAGAGCGGTTGTGAAAAGCGGCCTGCACGAGCCGCGTGCCGGCGGCTCCTCGCTCGCGGGCACGATCCAACACCAACTCCATCAGCTTCCGTCCAGTTCCCCCGTTTTGCACTTGAGGATCAATGGTGATTGGCCCAACTCCGGCGATTACAGATCGCTCATCAAGGCAATTGCTGCCGACAACCCGGCCTCTGGTTTCAGCGACCAAACAATAAAAGCCCGGATGCGAAAACATCGAAGCAAGCAGAGCTGTGGCCCGTTCCGGACCGGGAAGATCGCAAGGAAAACCGTGGCTTTGACTTACGGTATTGAATGCGTCGTAGCAGATCTTTCCGCACGCGGACGCGTCTTCTGGCTGGGCCCTACGAATCGTTACTTTACCGGGAGCTTCACTGGACAACATTTCAACCCGTTCCATTTGGACCTACACTTTATCATTGGAGTTTGCCGCTTTCGCCGAAGCTGTTGGTCGCTACGTCGAGATGACAAAGGACGACGCTAAGATTCACAAAGCATTTAGATTGATTCTCAGGCCAGACGGCACCGCAAGGTCGCCAGTGTCATTGATAGCATTTTCTCTAGTACAAGAGTTCCACGATTATCTATGCCGGTCTTGAGGCGGGTCTCATGTTTACTCCAGAAGAGTTGCGGCAAGCCAAAATCTTTGCCTGTCTTGACGAAGCCGAATGCGCTCGATTGGCGCATACTATCGCCGACGTGCGGCTCGAGCCGGGAGAATGGCTCTTTCGAGAGGGCGCGCCCGCCGCGTTCTATGTGCTGTTCGAAGGCAATCTGCGGATGGTTTTAGACGTTCTCGGAAAACAGACCGAGTTTCCGCAGTACCAACTCAAACCGGGCGAGTTCCTGGGTGAAGTGCCTCTTCTGGTGGGCACTCCGACCTTCGGCTCGTTGCGCGCTCAAAGCTCGTGCCGCATCGCGCGCCTGGATAAGCAGCAGTTTCATCACTTGATTCGNNTAACAGGGATGAGGACTGCCATGACATCCTAGCATTTCTTTCAGCGAATCGTATTCCTTACGAGTGGATTGATCGAGATCGCTACCCGGAGCGGGTGCCTACCGGCGTCTCCGACGACCCTGATTGCCCGGCCGTAAGTGTTGACGGACAACTTTTCATTGCGCCGCCGACGACTAGGGAGGTTGCGGACGCCTTGCAACTGCAGACCAGGCCCAATCACGACAGCTATGACGTGGTGATTGTGGGGGCCGGACCAGCCGGTATGGCCGCCGGCGTTTATGGGAGTTCTGAAGGGTTAAGGGTGCTGATTGTCGAGCGCTGTGCCGCAGGCGGGCAAGCAGGTACATCGTCCCGTATCGAAAATTATCTCGGGTTTCCCGAGGGGATTTCAGGGGATGACCTGACCGGGCGCGGATTCAAGCAGGCGACCCAATTCGGCGCAGAAGTTGCGCTGACGCGTTCGGTTGAAAAACTTATTCCCTTGAGCGAAGGTTATGTGTGCGAGTTTGACGGAGGCCAGTCGGTATCAACTCGAGCCGTGGTGTTGGCCACAGGCGTGGACTGGCGTCGGCTGCAGGCGAAGGGTGAAGACCGACTGTTGGGACGCGGCATATTTTATGGAGCAGCCCGGCACGAGGCGACCAATGTGGTCGGCAAGAAAGTCTTCATCGTAGGAGGCGGCAATTCAGCGGGGCAAGCTGCTATGTTTTTGTCGAGCTATGCGGC
>PMSX01000243.1 GCA_003167495.1 Bryobacterales bacterium
ACTCCCTTATAGGTCGCCGAAATGGTTACAGTGGTTCGCGCTTGGACGTGCAGCGTCGTAATCGTGAACGTCGGCGAGACCATGAACCCCGCTGAGACACTGACGGAAGCGGGCACAACGGCCAGAGCCGGATTGCTGCTGCTCAGATTCACCGCAGCACCTCCGTTCGGCTCGGGAGAGGCGAGTCTGACATAACTCCCAGTCGTAGCCGCACCGCCGGCTACACTCGAAGGTGAGAGCGTCACCCCGCTTAACACCGGCTGTGGTACTACCGTCAAAAGGCCACTCCGAGAAGAAGTTCCCGTGCTGGCGGTGATCAACGCCACCTCGGTGCTGCTGGTGGGAAAAGTAGCAATCGAGAAAGTTGCGGAAAGGGAGCCCGCCGGTACCGATACGGAAGTAGGAACACCGGCCGCAGCGGGATTGCCGCTTGCCAGCGTCACACTGACGCCTCCGCTCGGCGCAGCGGTCGACAGATTGACCGTCGCGGTTGACGCTGTCCCGCCGAGCACGTCGGAAGAGGTAATGGTTACCGAAGTTACTGCCAAAGGTGGCAAGATGTTCAACACGGCGCTGAGAGACGAATCGCCAAGAGAAGCGGTGATGGTCCCGGTAGTGGCCATGGTAACCACGCTGGTGGCGACAGGAAAACTCGTGGCGGTCGCTCCGCCTGCCACAGTCACTTGCGGCGGCACACTCGCGGCCGATGCATTACTGCTCGATAGCGTTACGCTGGCCCCACCCGCCGGAGCCGCCGAGGAAAGCGTCAGGGTGCCGGTAATTGACGCGCCTCCGGCTACGGACGGTGCAGATAGATTCAAGCTTGAAATAATGGCCTGTGCCGGTCCGCTCGTCAGGAGCAGCGGTTTGATACCAATCTGGATAGTCGGGCCACCGATCGCTGTCACGTTTCCGGCCAAATCCTGCTGGATCGTGTAGCCTGTAGGAACGGTGTAAGTTGAAGTTGCGCAGACGCCACCCGAACATGTCTGCGAGGCATCCCACACTGCGAGGGCGAGATTTCCTACCGGCAGCGTTAAAGAACAAGACCAGATAGTCCCGCTCGGCGAGCATGGGCTCGACAGTGTGGCTCCGACCAGCCAATTATAGATCTGGCCGTAAGCCACTCCCGCCTCGTTCAAAACGTTATTCGTCTCCAGGGTCCCGTCAGGATCATCGTAGGAGTACCAATATACTCGGGCTACATCCTGGGCCTGTAACAGGTAGAAGCGGGCCACAAAAGACGCTTGCATGTCAGGATCCGGGTAATCGACAGTTTGTTGCCAACTTCCTTCTGTGTCCCAAAGCGGCGTTCCCGAGATCCCTTGAGCAGAGAGCAAAGCTTCCCAGTTTTGAATCTGCGTGGCAAGAAGTTCCGGGCCTTCAGGGTAGTACAAGTCTCCCGGAAGTAAGTAGCCATGGAAACCCAGGATGTCGAAGTACCCTTTGCCTCCCGCTTCCAAGAAGCCGGTCATCCAAGAGATAGCACTCCCGGCCGGATCACCGCCCTGGCTCGGGGGCGGGCTGGCGACAAGCAAGCTCGCATTGACTTGTTTAATGATCGTATAGGCGTCCTGCTGCATGCGCACAAGTTGTGCAGTGGTACCCTGCCAGTAGTTTGCGGAATTTGGCTCGTTCCACACTTCCCAGTTTTGAATCAAACAAGTCGTCGGCGTCGGGCAGACGTGGTTGACAACGGCCGTTACATAAGCCTGCCAGTAGGCGTTCGCTCCTGTTCCGTCCGCGTTCAGGTCCGATGGCGGATAGCAACCGCCGAGACGTCCGAAATAGTCCGAACTGCATTGTGTTCCGGTTGGGTTTGAACTTGCCCAAGTCGGTGTTTTATACAGATTGTACAGCTGGCTACTCAGCCCCCGGGCACCGGCTTGCGCGAGATATGTGTCCAATTTTGTAAAGTTGAAAACTCCATTTGCCGGCTCTAAGTCCATCCAGGTCACGTTGTCGGTCAAGAATCGGGTAGTTTGAAATGGAATCGCCGGCCACGGCGCCGTGCTTGAAAAATACCCTGAAGACAACTGCAAGCCCATGTAGGTGGGGGCGATCTGAGCAAATGCCGGTGTGGCTAGTAGAACCGCAATCAGAAACCTGCTCGCCAGGAACGCCGCTTTGGAAGCACGCTCTAAGAGGCCAGTCATGCAGAAGCTTCCGAAGACGAAACATGAAAATAGATGATTGTAAGCAACTCAACAAGCGAGATCATACTGCGGCGCCTGAAAGCAAGTTTGTCCAAAGTCCACGTGGTGGTCATAGCTCGAACGCGATCGTCTTCTCGCTAGCGTTCGACGACGGCACGTTAGAAGACGCGACATATTACCGCGCCTACTTCGAACACAACAAGAAACAGAAGGGTGTTCCGTAATTATGCATGATTCCATTTGAATCAGCAATAGCCGTCTTGGCTAAAAGGTCGTGGCACGCGGACCTAGCGCAGATAATCGGCGAGATTATCGGGTTAGATAAGACAGAGCCTGGCGTGATGTATCGGCTTGACTCAAGTGACGCTTAAACTCGACTTAGATA
>PMSX01000323.1 GCA_003167495.1 Bryobacterales bacterium
CAAGCTAGGATTCGGATCTTGTCTGGTAGTACCTTGCAGACCAACCGGCGCTCCTGATTTATGCGCCGTGACCAGCTCCCGGAAAGTTCGTGCTTGAGCGGTTCCGGCTTCCCCAAGCCGGAAAACGGTTCTCGCTGGATCTCCTGCACAAGGCGAATAATCCGCAGCGCCTGAGAGCGGTCTTCCTCAATCCACCAAGCCAAATCCTCGAAGGCTGGGCGGTCAAATTCGACCGTTCTCACATCCCAAGCTTTTCGCTGACGGCATCAAGTGAGAGGCCGTCCCGGCGTTCCGCCGCGGCTAGAAGACGCTCCTTCATCGCTTTCGATTTCAGGAGGTACGCAGTTTCACGTTCTGAAGCGATCTCCCGCCACAACTCAATGGGAACGATGACCGCGCGGTCGCTTCCCCGGCTTCATTGGAGACAATCTGGATGTCCGCCTCCTGCACAATTTCAGTTTATTATGTTAAGCATCATCACGGCAAGGAATCCCGGGAATCCCGAGAACTATTGCCTGACGACGAAGGGGCATCCGCAATACGTCAGGAAGGACCAAGGTGAGTGCAAAAATAATCGAAGAAGCCAAGCACTGCGGACCTGAACGCCCACCAAATCCCTTGCCAGACCCACCCCGCCTCCGTTCTCGACGCCTTTTTTGAACATCCGGCAATCCAACTGGCAAAATTCAACAACCCGAGGCCGGCGTCAGGCCAGAGGAGCTGAACCGCTACAAAAGGGTGCAATGGTTAGTTAGACAGCTCGATGCCGTTTTCGAGGCGGGAGTGCTCCGCCCTCTCGAACCCCGAGCTTTGAGCGAGCGGCAGCGGGTTCGACTGACGCTGGACGATCAGCCGTTGCCATCGGCGAGTGCCATAGTTGCCGCGCATCAGGATTTTCGGCGGGAAGAAGAAATGTTATGGCTGGCTCACCAAGCTGGGCCCTATGCTGGCCAGTGGGTTGCACTCAGCGGTTCCCGCCTGATCGCGCACGGCGCGGATGCGGCGACGGTCCGAGAAGCGGCCCGCGCTGCCGGAGTCGAGCGTCCGTTGTTGACTCACCTGCCCGAGGATGCTGAGCTGCCGTTCGGGGGCTGGTAGAGTTGACGCACAGCTTAGACTTCACCCACGTCCATTCCTACGCCGCGCGTGACACAACCATCGCGGTACCGATCGTTCTTCGGTCCGGCGCCAAGGTTGTAGATCTTGTCGCCACAATCGACACCGGCGCGTCCCACTGTCTGTTTGAGAATGCCTATGCCGGGGAACTTGGCCTGGACTTGACTACTGGCGTGCTCAAGCGCTTTTAGAACTGCCAACAGCGCCTTCAAGGCATTCGGTCACGAGGTTGAGATCGACGCGTTTGGAATTCTCACTCATTCTTTGGTCTATTTCTTCGCCGAGCGTTCAATCGTCAAGAACCTTCTGGGGCGAGGAGGCTGGTTAGATCGCGTGCGGCTTGGCGTGGTCGACCACGACCGTACGCTCTATCTGGCCGCTTACGACGAAGGCTCAGAATGATTCTCTTGACCTGATCGGTTGGAAACTGGCGTAATCAACTCCCGCGAGGCCCTCTCCGGCATCAATCTGAAAATTCCAAACCCAACGAAGTTCGTTTCGTAAAATCACCTCCGTCCGGCACCCGCCGCCACCAATTACTCCCAAAATAACTTGATCCGACGGCGCCGCTGCCATCATCATGCTGTTGCTAGTTGAAAAGAACGTTCGGCCGTCCATCTTGGAACTTCTATAAATGCACAAGACATGGAGTTGTATACATTGCCTTCACTGACGTGACTGATTACAACACCTACGAGGTCGTGGGTCCCGCGAAACTCAAGGAACCTGATCCGGAGGAGGTGGACAACTTCATCAAGAAGCAAATCAGCCCACAAAAACAAGACGAACTGCGAGAACTCTTCTAGCCTATTCGAGGAGTTTCGACTGCCGATATTTCTTGATCTCGGCGTGCGATGCCTACTTTGCGCGCGGGCTTCTCTCCGGCATAAGGCGCCCGGAACAAGCTGTCCGCTGCACGCTTTTTGGCGACCAACTTGGAACGCTTCCGTTCGTGCTCGTTAGTGACCTCGATCAATTTACGAGAGCTCGTCTACCGGCTCAGTGTTCACAGCCTTTATTATTAGAGGTTAATCCGGTGTGCGACCCTCTAAATAATGGCTCGAACAGCGCGACAGGATGGCCTCAATCGGCTCTATCACTATCAGGACTTTAACGCCGAGTACCTCAGAGACATCTTGACAAATCGGCGGCTGTACTGCTCTGATCCAGCGAAGCTCAACGATCCGTGGGACTGCAGACCATGGTTTAGCCATTCCGCCCTTGACGAGCCACCAGTCATCGAGGAGTTCATTGAGTGGGTCTTTTCCTCTAAGCCAACATCACCAGTTTCCGACGAACAGGCAGCCGCAACCAAGAGTGCGATTCGCAATTTGCCCGAGTATAGGCACGGGCTCCTAGCGTCGTTCTCCAACAACTTTCTGGAAATGATTCCCAGCCGCTGGAAGATCTACTCCCTCACTCCCCACCCAGACTCAACTCTGATGTGGTCACACTACGGGGGTGATCACAGGGGGATTTGTCTCGAATTTGACGTCGGCGATGACGTTATCGGATCCGCGCAGCCAGTCCGATATTTGTCCTCTTATCCGTCATGGACCCCGCAATCGTTGGCTGAAAATGGTATCGAGATCCTGTTGACCAAGTCAAGCGATTGGCAGTACGAACACGAATATAGGGTGATTGCCTTGGCGGAGGGAGTTGAGCGGCAGGTTAAAGAACACCCCCTTTTACTAAAAGGGAGTTACCTGGGAATTACAAATGCAAGCCTTCGTTCGATTATCGCGGGCTGTGAGGCCGATTTCGATTTGACCAAGTGCGTTGTTGAGAAGTGCAGTCCGGAAACTCCGATAAGGCGCGCAGTTCGGGCAGTTGACAAGTTTAAGCTTGAGGTTGGTAGTTAGGGAAGCCTTATTTTAGCCACTTCGCCCCATAACTGTTGTTAAGAGCCCCTAAACCAGCAAGCTCCGCGACGCAAACGATTTATCGGCAGGAATTCGCTCGTTTGGCATTTTCCCTCATAGCTTCGGCCACGTCTCCGGACGCTCTGGCGCGTTCATCCCGAAATCGCCGTACACCCAAATGAGCGCTTCATCATACAGCTCTGTCAGGAGTTGCTTTGCATTGCCCCGCCGGTCCCAAGGCTGGAGGTCGGCATCCACTTCGCAAAAGCACAGGTCGGTCTCGCCCTGCTTGCGGAGACCCTCTGCGCGGCCGAGGATGGCCGCCAGAATCGCCTGGTCAAAGGGCTCTAACCAGAGGTCCACTTGCGCGAGTTCTATCGCGCGAGCAAGCATGTGCTCGTTGAGGGGAAAGAGTTCGAGTCCAGGCTCGGTGTGGATTGATGTAAGAACGTCATCCAGTTGGCGGAGCTCGCTGCGAACTTGTCGTTCAAAGCGGTCCAGTACCTCTCGCGTGGCCATCTCTTTGTCTGGCGGGACCGTTCTTTCAGCCCTCGCTCGTGACAGAAATTGGCGAATCGCATCCGCCTCGTTTCGCGGTTGGCATTTCCTCATAATCGGCAACCGCGCCTCGGTCAAACACAACGCGGGAAGATGCATTCGGATCTCATTTGCTCTTGCCCGATCCAAGAGTTCCACCGCATCTAGCCTCTTATGATGCGCCGGGGCCGCATATGCAAACTCCCAGTTCGTTTCCACGAAAACGTGGCGCATTGTTGCTAGCCAGCGCGGCGCCAGCGGGGCCCGCCTGCTCGCACGACGCCATTACTGACGCTCGGGAGCACGCTGCCTTCAATGGCCTCGCGAACCGCGGACGGCCACGACCCGCTGCCGGCAACTGGTAAGCCTTCAAGCCACTCTTCAACCGAGCGCTCCAATTCTGATTCCGTCAGCGCCGTATGAGGAAACGTTCCCAATAGCTCACCCGTGGGGCATTGGCCCATCAACTCTACCGTTTTAAGCGAATAATCGGTATAGCGGTTGCGGTAAAACCGTACTTGCTCCGGAGTAACCAACATTCCGACAGGGCAACCCACATGAACCATGTACGATTTCAACCCAGCCTCAGAGCTCTTCTGATCAGCGTCGGCACCCTTTATCTCGACCACAAGCAGAACGTCTGGCGAGTCTGTTCGCGTGACGACAATGTCGGGCCGGAGGGGCATATGTTCGAGCGTATCATTTCGCGCCGGCAGATTACGAGAACTAGACCGCCTCAACGAAGGCGCTCTGAACGCTGATGAGCGAGCCGAATACGAAGCCTTGATCAACACTGCCGAGTTCATTTCTATCCTCAAGCTCAAGGCTCGGCTACAATTGGACCGAACTCCCCAGTAAATGGACGCCAGAACGCGCTGGCTAGACGACCTGCAGGCGTCGCAAACAACCTAGGCGTCGAGGGCCCCCGCCGGCCTAATAATGGAACCGGCAAGCTAGGATTCGGATCTTGTCTGGTAGTACCTTGCAGACCAACCGGCGCTCCTGATTTATGCGCCGTGACCAGCTCCCGGAAAGTTCGTGCTTGAGCGGTTCCGGCTTCCCCAAGCCGGAAAACGGTTCTCGCTGGATCTCCTGCACAAGGCGAATAATCCGCAGCGCCTGAGAGCGGTCTTCCTCAATCCACCAAGCCAAATCCTCGAAGGCTGAGCGGTCAAATTCGACCGTTCTCACATCCCAAGCTTTTCGCTGACGGCATCGAGTGAGAGGCCGTCCCGGCGTTGCGCCGCGGCTAGAAGACGCTCCTTCATCGCTTTCGATTTCAGGAGGTACGCAGTTTCACGTTCTGAAGCGACTTCCCGCCACAACTCAATGGGAACGATGACCGCGCGGTCGCTTCCCCGGCTTCATTGGAGACAATCTGGATGTCCGTGTCCTGCACAGTTTCAGTCTATTATGGTAAGCATCATCACGGCAAGGAACCCCGAGAACTATCATCACCAAATTGCTCGCGCAAAAGATCGAGTTGTCCAACAATGGCCTGATTGGAAATCGGTGAGGTGTTACTCACCGTTCGCATATGCGAGATCTTCGGCCAATTCCTCAGGGCCGTAATGGCGCGGGATGCCGCGCTGTGTCACCAGGTCGGCGAACTGAAAACGGGTCATGTTCGCCAGTTCCGCCGCCCTGCCAAATGAGAGCAGTTCCTGAGCGTAAACGGTTACCGCCAATTCCATCCGCAGGCGGTCTTCCACTTCGCCCTCAGGCACCCGCAGGCTCCTTACTACCGATTCAGGAATGTTGAGAGTGATGCTCATAAAACTATTTCGCCAGAGGCCCCTTTTACGGTAGCCCACTCGCGTCTTCCAGCAAGGTGCACTCGTCCTAGGCGCTATCGACAAAAACCGCTAATTCAAAAATTCGAACCCAACGAAGTTCGTTTCGCAAAAAGCATCCTATCTCTGCATTCTAGCTTCTTGTATTCCTCTTCCCCTGCCGGTTCACAAAATCCATTTTTTTAATTCCTTTCCCTTCAATACCTTAACCCACCTTTACCGCCGCGCCCGTTCGCCCGTCCCGCTAATCTGACAAAAGAAAAGGCGAGCGACACATCCGTTCAGCCCCCGATCAGAACACCAGAAAGGACCAAGGCTCATGCAAAAAATCATCGAAGAAACCAACCAGTGCGAGACCTCTACGCCCGCCATCTCCCGGTCCAAAACCCGCCGCGTCCTCCGTCTCGCCACCCCCTCTGAACATCCGGCAATCGAACCGGCAAAAATCGATTCTGAGCGCCGCCAAAAACACGAATTTTTATCGCGCCTGCCTATATATTTTTATAGAGCTCAAAAATTCCCCCAAAACCACCCCACCTCCAACCGGCAAAAAACCCGGCAAAACGCCACACCCAAATTGGCTTCGAATCGCAAAAACGCCCTGCCTTCGCCGAACAGCTCGCCACGCATTCGGCGCGATACTATATCCGTTACCGTGCCTTTTACCCGTCGCAACGCTTTGCTCTCCAGCCTCGGCTTACTTTCGCTCCGCGCGGCTAATCCAACTCCGCGCAATTTGAAAGTTGCCATCTTTTCGAAACACCTGCAATTTCTCCAAGGCGTCGAACTCGCCCGCGCCGCTTCCGAAATGGGCTTCGACGGTATCGATATCACAGTTCGCGCCGGCGGTCACATCGAACCCGCGCGTGCGGCGGAAGACTTGCCTCCGCTCGTCGCTACAATTCGCCAACATCAGCTCGAAGTGCCCATGGTCACCACCGACATCGTCGACGCCGATACCCCGCACGCCCGCTCTGTTCTCAAAACCATCGCCGGTCTCGGCATCCGCTACTACCGCTGGGGTGGGTTCAAATACATCGCCGATCAACCTCTCGCGGCACAAATCGAGACGTTTCACAAACGTTCCGCCGCCCTCGCCACTCTCAACGCCGAATACCAAGTGTGCGCCATGTATCACACACATTCCGGCGTCGATCTCGTCGGCGCGCCTGTCTGGGACATCGTCGAAATTCTCAAATCGCTCGACCCTGCTGTCATTGGCATTAATTACGACATCGGTCATGCCACTGTCGAAGGAGGTTTGGGAGGTTGGGTCGATAGTTTCCGCATCGCACAGCCCTATATTCGCGGCATCGCAGTCAAAGACTTTCTCTGGCAAAAAGGACACGAGGATTTCCAGCCGGCCTGGGTGCCGCTAGGTGAAGGCATGGTTCGCTTCCCAGCCTTCTTCGCGATGCTGGCCCAAACCGCATTCCACGGCCCCCTTCAGCTTCACTTCGAATATCCGCTCTTCGGCGCCGATGCCGGCAAACGTCAGCTCACCGCCGATCCCACCCAGGTTTTCGCCGCCATGCGGCGCGATCTCCGCCAACTTCGGACCTATCTCAACAATGCTGGGCTCAGTCATGCGTAGACGCGACCTCCTAAAAACCTGCGCTCTCCTGGCAACCCCAGCTATCGGCACACCCAATCCGGCAGCCATCCGCATTGAGCAAATCTCCCACTCCTATCAGGACTTTCGCTACCGCTCTCCGTACAAATTCGGAGGCTTTGCAGTGGACCGTGTCACTCTCCTCAACGTCGATTGCGTCGTGAGTCTCCCAAACGGCCGCACCGCCAAAGGGTTCGGCTCAATGACAATGGGCAACGTATGGTCGTTTCCCTCCCACGTTCTCTCCTATGATCAGACACTCTCCGCCATGAAGGCGCTGGCTGAACAAATCAACACAGTTACTGGCGCCTACCGCGAATATGGCCATCCCATCGACATCAACTACGCTCTCGAACCTGCGTATCTCCGTGCTGCCGCTGACGTCACCCGAAATCTACATCTAGCCGAACCCATTCCAAAACTCTGTACGCTCGTCACTGCCAGCCCGTTCGACGCTGCTCTTCACGACGCGTTCGGCAAAATTCACGGCCGCAATTCGTATCAGTGCTACGGTGCCGATCTCCTGCCGAACGATCTTTCGAAATACCTGGGCAAAGAGTACGAGGGCCGCTGGCTGCATCAATTCCTTTTGCCGAAACCGCAGCCCGCCATGCCGCTTTATCACTCAGTCGGCGCCCTGGACGCTCTCACTTCCGCCGATCTCTCCCAGCCTATTCACGACAGCCTTCCTGAAACACTCGCCGATTGGATTCCTTACTCTGGCCTCGATCACATCAAGATCAAGCTGAACGGCGACGATCTGGCGTGGGATCTCGAGCGCGTTCTTGGCGTCGATGCGGTTGCAGTAAATGCCCGTCCCCGCACTGTGTGGTTCTATTCGCTCGATTTCAACGAACGCTGTCCCAATGTCGAATATCTCCTGCAATTCATTCACACTCTCAAGGAACGCAATCCAGCGGCCTTCGCGCGCATTCAATACATTGAACAGCCCACCGCGCGCGATCTCGCCGCCCACCGCCACAACGATATGCACCAAGCTTCGAAGTTGGTCCCAGTGGTCATTGACGAGTCTCTTACAGGCCTCGACATGCTTTTGCTCTCGCGTGAAATGGGCTACACAGGCGTCGCTCTCAAAGCCTGCAAAGGCCAATCGCAAGCTCTTCTGATGGCCGCGGCCGGACAGATCCACAAGATGTTTCTTTGTGTACAAGATCTCACCTGCCCTGGTGCTTCGCTTATTCAATCCGGCGGGTTGGCTGCTCACGTTCCCGGTGTTGTCGGCATTGAAGCGAACGCTCGCGAATATGTACCTGCCGCCAACGAGCCGTGGCAGAAGCGTTTTCCCGGTATTTTTGAAATCAAGAACGGCCGCATGGCTACCGAAAGCATAACGGGCCTGGGTCTGGGAGCAGTGTCATAACCATGCTCACGTTCGCCCTCGCCCTCCTTGTCAGTCCGGAGTTGTTTCGACAACACTGCGCATCCTGTCACGGGGACGACGCCCGCGGCACTGCAAAAGGCCCGGGCCTCGCCGATAACTCGCACATTGCCTCACAAACCAGTGAACAGTTGCGGGAGTTTCTGCGGCATGGCAACCCAGGCGCGGGTATGCCCGCGTTTGGAGACTTGTCTTCGGACAATCTCCTATTACTCGCCAGCTACCTCAAATCTCTCAGCCCCATCGTGTCCTCCCCTTCGCCCGCTAGCCCCATCAAGATCAGTTGGCGTGAACCTGAACCCGGCGACTGGCTCACCTATAACGGAGACCCTTCTGCCAATCGCTACAGTCAACTCACACAAATCAACACGGCCAATGTCGGGAGCCTGAGACTAAAGTGGATTTACCCTACTCAATACTTCGGCCTCGAAACCACCCCTCTCGCCTCCGATGGCGTTCTCTATTTCACCGCTCCGAACCAGGTCATTGCCGTTGACGCACTGACCGGAGCTGACCTTTGGAAATACGCGCGTCCACAAACTCCCGGACTCGAAGGCGACGCCAAACTCGGCACCAACCGTGGTGTCGCCATTCTCAACGAAAAGGTCTTCTTCGTTACTGACAACGCCCATCTCCTTGCAATCAACCGCGCCAACGGCGACCTCCTTTGGGACATCCTGATACCCGACGAGCCTCACAAATACGGTGGCACCATTGCGCCTCTCATCGTTGACGA
The DNA here is from genome assembly GCA_003167495.1 of Bryobacterales bacterium. Classification (GTDB taxonomy): domain Bacteria; phylum Acidobacteriota; class Terriglobia; order Bryobacterales; family Bryobacteraceae; genus Bog-105. The sequence continues at coordinate 9,056 of PMSX01000323.1, forward strand.
CAAAGTCGTCGTCGGCGTAGCTGGAGCCGATCACGGCATTCGTGGTTTTGTCGCAGCCTTCCACGTCAGTGACGGCACTCTTGTCTGGCGTCGTTGGACTGTGCCCGTTGACCCTCCCGTATTGGGCGGATCGACTTGGCTGACCGGTTCCTATGATCCCGGAACAGGCACTCTGTACTGGCCCACCGGTAATCCCTATCCTGATTCTGACGATCGCAATCGTCCCGGTGACAATCTCTACACGGACTGTATCCTTGCCCTCGATGTCAAGACAGGCGAACTCAAGTGGCACTATCAATTCACTCCCCACGACCTACTCGACCGCGATGCCGCTGAGCCTCCCGTACTCATTGACACTCTCTACAAAGGCAAGCTCCGCAAGCTCCTTCTCCATGCCGATCGCAATGGATTCTTCTACGTTCTTGACCGTACAAATGGAGAAATTTTACTGGCCAAGCCATTTCTGCGCCGGGTCGATTGGGCCTCCTCCATTGGCTCCGACGGCCGCCCTGTAGTGATCGCACCCAAAGGTTGTCCTTCCGACGCCGCGAACTGGAGTTCCACTGCCTACAGTCCCGTAACCGGCCTCTACTATTTCGTCGCCCTCGAAGAGTGTGTCGGCAAACCAACCGGTTATCCCGATCAAACCGGCCAGCACTTCCTGCGTGCCGTCAATATCGAAACAGGCGACATTGCATGGGAGGTTCCGCAGCCTGGACCCGCGCGCGCCAAAACCTGGACCGGCGTCCTAGCCACGGCGAGCGGAGTTTTGTTCTATGGCAAGCCGAATGGCGGTTTCGATGCCGTCGATCAGCGCACAGGCGACACGCTATTCCATTTCCCAACCAACGTCCGGATGAAAGCCCCGCCCATTACCTTCTCGGTAGAAGGGAATCAATACGTTGTTGTCGCCGCCGGCCCCAATATCCTATGCTTCGGCCTATAACAGAGCCGTTGTGGGGCGGGATGGCCATCCCGCGCGCCGATTGCCAATCGGCGCTCTACTTAGTCGCCGTCACTTTTCGCGAAAGCCTTGTCCAGAAGTAGAGCAAAATCACGTGACTTATCGTGAACCGAATGCCGTAAATCGCCAAGCTGTCGCTCTGCCGTGCGCAGGCGATCGGCCAGGTGGAGACACGCTAAGACCGCGGTACGCGCTGAATCCAGGTTGCCCGCGCGCCGCGCGATGCTCGACATCAGCTCATCGATTTCGTGGGCCAAAGCCATTGTCTCTTGTGGGTCACCGGACGTACTCAATGCGTACGTCTGATTGAAGATCGTCACTCGGACGACTTGTTTTTCAGCATCCGGCGTGTCCATGAGAAATACCTCAACTGGCGCTCAGAAGATCGAGTTGATTGAGCAGTTTTTCAATGCGAGTCCGCACCTGCTTACGTTCACCGCGCAAATCGTCGAGTTCGTCCGACAGACGCTTAACGCGCAAATTGAGTTCGTCGCGCTCGCGCTGCATGGCAGTCGCTCTCGCCTCGCCCTGATCGCGCGCGCCCGAGGCCGATTTGAGTTCGTCCAACGCCGCCTTAAGGCGCTGCTGCAACTGCTGATTCTCGCTGCGCAGGGTGGTAATCGCCTGCACAGCCTTCGTGATTCGCTCCTCAAGATGAGCCAGAGAATCGATGCCTTGCTCCTGGGCCGCTGCTTCCATAACTTTAAAGACTATAGCAGTTATTGGACGTGGGCTGTATGCGCGGCTTTGGCGCGGCCAACCAGAGCCTGGAATCCGGCCGTATCGTTGATGGCAATGTCGGCGAGCACTTTACGATTCAGCGTGATGCCGGCGCGCTTCAGTCCGCTGACAAACTTGCTGTACGAAATCTCGGATATGCGGCAAGCTGCATTGATGCGCACAATCCACAGCGAACGGAAATTGCGCTTCTTGAGCCGTCGGCCGACATACCCGTAACGCAGCGCCTTTTCGACAGCTTCTTGCGCGGAACGGTTCAGCTTAGACTTGGTGAGAAAAAAACCCTTGGCCCGGCGAAGGGTTTTGTGGCGGTAATCCCGCCTTCCGGTACCTCTTTTTACTCTTGGCACGTTTGCTCCTTCAATTTATTTGCGGAGGGTTGACAGGCACGTGCGGCGCTCTGCTCCCACTCCTATGAAATCAGTCGACTGTTTTAATACGGCAACATGGTGCGCAACGTGTGCTGATTGGTTTCGTCAGCGACGACACCTTGTTTCAGCTTGCGCTTGCGGGCGCGCGTTTTGGACGTCAAGATATGGCGAGCGGAGGCGTGATGGCGCATTACCTTGCCGGTCCCGGTCTTCTTGAAGCGTTTAGACGCACCCTTATGGGTCTTCATCTTCGGCATATTCTGTCCTGGAAGTTCGTTCGAATGGCGACGGAATCGCCGGTGAGGAACTACTCCATAAAGCATAACACGGCGGTACGTCAGGCTGAGCCGCGACCAAGGCGGCTCAGCCGCCTCCTGGAGTTTCTACATTTTCTGACCCACGACGAACTCCGAAACCGAGCGCAAGCGACCTAATTCAGCACTGCCTTGCTGACACGTCTCGACCATCTCTTTTACCGCCCAGCTTCTAGCCGAACCGCGACTGTCAAGGAGTCGGCAACGCCGCCCTCGCTTTGGGGTACTTCATCACTTTCATAGGATGTGCTATGAGCCGTGACTATCAAGGCGGCCAGCCTGTCGCCGGAAATCGGCGCCAAAGGCGGCTGAGCCGCGACCGCGAGGGAGTGCAACGCAAGCCGCCGTGTTTGCCCACTCTTGCCTCGCACACCCTTGCCCGTCTTGCGCGAGTTCGTTAAAAAATCCGGCTTTGCCTGGGCAGCGTACCGATTGAGCCAATATTGGCCACACTAAACGAGAAAAGATATTGATCGTCGTCGCGAATAACGTTGTGGATGCGGCGGAGTTCCAGGCTAAAACCACAGCAATTGGTGTTGTAGCTGGCTTGATATTGGCTAAAGGTAACTTCATGATTGAGAAAGTCGTAGAAGACCTGCGCCGCGACATTGAAGCCTTGCCGGTTCGTGCTGCCGTAGCCGGCTCTAAAGTAACCCTGGTTGGTTAACGGGAACAATTGCTCGCCTTCTGGGAGCAGGAGTTGGTTGGGCGGCGGAGTTGGGTTCATGCCGCTGAGCTGGTAGGTGGTGATCGAGGTTTCGCCAATGTCTAAAATGTATTTCGAACGGCGAATGTTCGCTGAAAAGGTCTGATTGTCAAATCTGTGGTGGCGCGGATCATAAGCAGTTTCGTAGGAAAGCCCAAGCAACGCCCATGGATTAATCGTCAGCGAGGAAACGACCGGGGAATAGGTGCGAGGGCCGTCTAGGAAGGTGTAGGGCGTGATTTCTTCCTGAGGGAGATTGACGTACCGCTGGCCTGTCGTCGTTACGGTTCCCCCAAAGGTTGGATCGAAATAGCGGGCTTGCCGAACACGCCATGTGAAAAACTCAGTCACCTTGCCGTCCTTTTCCTTCTTGTAGAGCCGGTTGGTCAGGCCAAGGGTGACTTGGTTGGTGTCCGAGACAATGTCGGTCCCATCGAAGTGGATAGTCTTGTCGAATTGAGTGACGCCCGTGACGTACTCATATTGGGCTGACGCTTCAATGACATGTTTAACCTTGGTACCTAAGTGCATCCATTTCGGTGGAGTAAATGTCCTTTCCAACGAGGGCAGGCGGAAGTCCGCAACAAAGTCAGCATCGTGGCGAAAAAGATTGGCGGCTGCAACTGTGCCGGTGAGTTCGCTGTTGCTCGAATAGTCGTGGCTGTAGTCAGTGGCTTCAAAGGAAACACTAGGGTAGAGAGAGAAGCCTGCAAAGCTAAACGCGGAGGATAATGTGGGTCTGATATCTGTACGCTGATTTAGGAAGCTGGTTGCAACGGCCGGTGTAGCTGGCGAACCGAGTGTCGTTGATGTTTGTCCCGACCCTGGAGAACTTGGTTCGCTCCTGCTGATCAACCCGCTGGAGGCATCGAAAGAAAACCAGATAGGAAGTTTGCCTTCGAGGATTTGTTGCAGGCGGCCGGAAGTTTCGACAGAGGGCAACTTCTGTACGACTGCGGGCTGAGCGTTAGAGGCAAAACTCTCGTACACCTCGTTGCGGCTGAAAACAAAGTTGAGAACGTAAATATCGTCGTCAAAATGGCGCTGCAAATAGCCGATCGAATTTTGTTGCGGAGAGAAGTTATTGGTAAAAGCCGCGGCAAAGGGAAACGAACTGAGGTAGTTGTAGTCAAGAAAGCCTTTGAAGCCGAAAATTTCGGTTTTGCCGGCGGCTTCAAATTGAATGCCGCCTTGCTTATTGGGAGGTTGGCCAGGAGCGGCAGCCCCGGGTTGACCCTGTGGAACACCCCGATCCTGCACGCCGTAGAAGTTGAAGGTAAAGGTGCTAACCGAGTTTGGCTTGCCTCGAAAATCAAAGTTGTGGCCGGTCCCGCGAAGGGTGTAGTAACTAAAGAGGTAGTCCATGTCGTAGCTGCGATTGATCGCCCAGTAGTAACCGGTGCCGTAAATGAAGCCTTCGGTCGTGCCATGGCCGGCGTTAGGCGTTAGAAATCCACTTTGGCGCTCGCTCTTTCCCAAGGCGCGACGGAAATACGGCATGTACAAAACAGGAATGTGTTTGATACGGAAAACGCTGCGCCGCGCAATGGCGCGCTGTCCGGGAACGATATCGAACACTGGGCCGTCAAAGGTCCACCAGGGTTTAGGGATTTTGCAATCTGTAATAAAACCCTTGTGAAGAATCAGCCGCCCTTTAATGCGGTCGGCCCACTCGCCCTGATAGTAAAACGGATTCGTGGTGGTGAGAAGTCCCGGGCTGGTTACGATTCTGGTTGGTGAGGTACCGTTTACAACGAAGAATTTACCTTCTTCGGTCTTGAGGTTGTACTCGGCGTGGTCGGCATTCAGAACGTCGCCGGTGGCAAAATGGACCAAGTGAACGTGGCCGCGGGCGTACATCCAAGCCGTGTCGCCATTGAAGTCTATTTCATCGGCGGTGATTACCATTTCCGAAGTTCGAACCTCGGCGGCGCCCTTTAGGTATTTCCACTCGCCGTTCGATTCTTCAAGAACGGCCTTTTGCACAATTTCAGTGTCCGAAGGAATGTCATCCTTTGCCGCAGCGCGTGCGGCGTTCTGCGAAAAACAGGGAAGAGAAAGCGAAAACAAAAGAGCGCCAATTAAAACGAACAACTTACGTGAGAAATGTTCTAGACAAGATTCACATTTAATGCTAGAAGTTGTTATGAGGAAGGGTTGCTTCGCGAAAAAGAGACGCAATCGAGAACCGTAGCACGTTAGACCCGCGCGCCGCAAGTCAACAGGCTGTGAGGTTGAACGAAGCAGGTTGAGAGTTTTTGCCGGATGACTTGTCAGCATTGTCAAACTAGAATCTTAGACGAAGACCACCGCTGCCGCCGTTGCGGAAGAAGAGTGCGCGAAGGCCGAAGTGGCGCGGAGGGCTTTCCTGTACAGGGTGGGGCGACTGCGCCTGCCTACGATTTTGAGCCGGAAGTTGCTCCGAGAGGGCAAGACCAGCATCCACTTTTCAGCAATCCAAATCCGGCGCGAGTGATTTCGTTTGAATCGCTGCGGAGTCCGAGCGAGCGGAAATCTATTCGCGCGCGGGCAGCCGAGATTCAACGGCCCGAGCCATTACCACAAGCGAAAGTGGAGCTGAAGCGTGCGAAGTCGCGCCGGAAACTCTCTGAAAGCCAGCAGCGGTTGGATTTCTTGGGTGTCGAAGAAGTAGTGAGTCCGCCTCAATCGCACATCATCTGCGATGCCCCGGTGGCGCCCGCCATGATGCGCGTGGAGGCAGCATTGATCGATGGGGCCATCATGCTC
>PMSX01000121.1 GCA_003167495.1 Bryobacterales bacterium
GGGTCTCGGTCGAAGCTGCCAGACCTCCCAAGCCTCCCAGATATCCGTGGACCATCCCTTCCCATACATCCAGTCGAGCATCCACTCCGGCCACGACCGCACGCGCGATGAAGCGGACGGAATCATCGAGCAACACCTCGTCGTTGCCGACATGCACACGGATCGGGATCAGGCTCTTGAGATCGGCGTAGAGCGGCGAGGCTTTTGGATCTGTCGGATCCTCACCCACCAGATAGGAACGCACCAACTCGGCTGCTTGAGGCTGGGTGAAGTATGGATCGGCAACAGCGCGTGTCGACCAACTCTCTCCGGAGAGGGCTAGATCGGTCACCGGCGAGAGCGCCACTCCACCGACCAGCGCTTCACCGCCCGAAGCACTATTTGCCGCAAGATGCACGAGCAGCCCAAGCGCCAGGGTGCCACCAGCGGAGTCACCAGTGATGGCAATCTTCGAGAAGCCTTGCTCAACCAGACCGAAGTAGCAGGCCCGCACGTCTTCAGTAGCAGAAGGAAATGGATGCTCTGGTGCTAGCCGGTAGTCAGGCACGAAGGCCGCTGCCCCGGCACGAGCAGCGATATGGCCTGCCAAATGGCGAAACGCTTGTGCAGAGCCCCAATTGAACCACCCCCCGTGGATGTGCATAACGGCCTGACGGGGCCGCGCGGCTTCGGGTCGGCACCACCATCCCGAAACACCCCCAACACGCGCAGCCTCATAGACAACGCCCGCAGGGGCAGCGACGTGCTCCATAATGGCATCGAACGGAACTCGAGCTGCAACTCCCTGAAGCTTGCCTTTATTAGGTTCGACGATGGCGCGCATGGCGACCATCGCAGCTTGGTCTTCCGCGCTGAATGGATGGTGCACCAACCACGAAGCCGTGCTGTGATCTTCCCGAAGTGTTTGCATGATGTTCCTTCCTGTAATCTTACTGAGAGTTTGCCTTTCGCTTGATGCGACTTTCCATTTTCCCTCCAGTTTTCGTTTTGCGGCCTAGCTAGCTAGGCCACGCTGTAATCCATGTTGCGCAGGTCGGTCAGCCGACGGAGCGCTGTCCGGTGATGCGCTCGACACTGGAAGCGCCGTCAACAATAGAGTTCTTCTCCACGTCGCGGCCCATGTTGAATGAGGGGGCCCAGCGGCGACCGTGCGCGGCGGCCTCGTGCCCGCGCTTCACAATTTCACGCGCGATATGAGGCTAGCGTTCGACCGACATGCCGGTCATGAATGAGATCGGCTTGTCGAGGTCGAACTTATCATGATTGCTCTCTTTGCAGATTGATGAAGTATCCCCTTTGCGGCGTGAACTGATTACAATTTGGGACCTACGCCTCTTTAAGTAGTTCCGTTCGGTACTTGGGTGCGAGCGCTTTCACTTTCTCAATGAATGCGGCTTGCTCTTTTTCGCCTAGCTTGGGCGGGGGCGTCGTACGCGTGGCGACGGGTACTCCAACCTCGATGAAGAATTTCTCCTGGCCCGCGGGAGAACAGATACAGAGCATGCGTACCGGTTCGGCGAAAGCGTTGTGAAATTGATGCGGAGCGTTGGCAGGAATGTTCAACGTGTCGCCAGCGCGCACGATCGACTTCTTGCCGCGAAAGGTCGCCTCCATCTCGCCTTCGAGCAGGATAAAGGTCTCCTCGAAGTCATGCCGATGCGGGGGTGGTCCGCCTCCTGGCGGGATGTGCATATCAACAACGCAGAAGCGTCCATCGGTCTGCTCGCCCGTCACGGTGATCGTGTAGGTATCGCCGACCAGACCGATGTGAGGAAGGTTGTCGGTTTGCCCCAGCGTGAGATTACGGTTGGGGTTGTCCGGCGGAATCGTTGGTAAAGCGGTTGACATTTCGTTTCTCCTTTTATGTTCCTTTGTGTTGACCTTCGCCCGTCATCGGCTTTCCAGTGATGCCTGCTACGAAGAACATAAATGAATCGCTTCGTAATTTGCTGAAGATACTTGCCGGCCAACGGGGCTGTGCCTAACCCGCAGCCACCGTGGGAAGCAGCGGGAACGCGTCGCCCGTGAACGGGGAGGTGTCGAGCCACAGATATTGGAAGGAACGGCTTGCGAACACCCACCCGTCACCCGCGCGCCGCAACCGATCGAAGGCGATACAGTGATTCCTGTAGTAGGTTTTGCCAGGCCCGCGCGCAGCCTCGTGACAGAAGGTACGCGTGGTTGCTTCGTCACCGTCGATGTCGATGACGCCCGGCAGCGCGAACTGGACGAAAAAGTCCCTCTCCGCTCGCACCCGCCGTAGCATGGCAACAATGTCGTCAACGCCGGTGGCGCTCTGACCGTGAGCAGCATGTCCGATGATGAATTCTCCGTCGTCGGCCCACACCGTGCGGAACATATCGGTATCGAATCTGGTCGCGCTATCGGCGAAGCGAGCGATCGTGTTGCGGATGGACGCCTCGTCCATGAACCGCTTGAGAAGAGCTTGATTGTTGGGCATGGTATTTCTCCTTCATTGGTTGACATCGTGAATCTCGGAACGCCGGATATTTCCTGGAATTCCGACCGGTTCCTAAACGGCTACTGCCCGCTCTTGCCAAACCACTGCGGTTTCTGCTGCAAAGTCTTCGTATCGACGAGGGGGATGCCCGAGGAGTTGCGTCAAGGTTTCGATGTCCCCCGCTTCCGCGACGAAGCCACGGTCGAGATACCCCTGGAACATCATGCGGATGTCGAACGCCGACCACGACGGAGCCCGCTTTCTCATCTGCTCCTCGAACACGTCCATGTCGTCCCCGGAATAGCGAATCTCCTTGCCCAGCAGCCGGCTCCAGATCGATGCCATCTTTGGACCGCTCAGCACATCCGGACCGTTGAGATTGTAGGTTTTGCCGAAATGTCCGTCGGAGGTAAGAGCAATCGCTGCGGCCTCGGCAATATCCCGGATGTCGACTGCCGAGATGCCCACCGGGCCGAGAGGCATCGGGTAGATTCCAGCCTTCGTGAGCGCGTCTTTCAGCGTCGCGTCGTTCTGACTGAAGTAGTTTGGGCGAACAATCGTGAACGGGACATCGAACTCCCGCAGGGCGTTTTCAATGGCAAGCTTCGCGGCAAAGTGCGGAACATCCTTGAAATGGTCCACGCGAAAGACCGAGTGATACACGATATGTTTCAGCTTCAGATTCCTGGCCAGATCGTAGGCGATAAGGCCCTGCGTCAGTTCATCGGGAACGACGGCGTTCAGCAGGTAGAGCTTATCCACTCCGTGCAATGCCTTCTGAACCGAGACCGGATCGAGCAAATCGCCGATCGCAACCTCGACCCCCTCCGGCATAGGGCCTTCCTTGCGTACAAGCATGCGAATGTCGGCCTTGCGATGCTGCAGCTCTTTCACGACTTGTGCGCCAACTTTGCCGGTGCCGCCCGTCACTAAAATCTTCATATCGGAAATCTCCTATAGACCTTCTTTACGAACTCGCTAACGCGCAGCCGTTCTCTTCTTGGCATCTGTTCGAAAAAATACTATTGATCAACGTTTGCCCGTTCAAAGATGGCCTACAACACGCCGATTTACGTGACGAATCTTTGGCCTCAGCTTTCGACCACGGAAAGAGTTTGGCATTGTTGGTAGGCAGATTTCTGTGCCCTAGTGCTCATACCCAAAACAAACCGTTTGCCGAAATCCTTCGCAACGACATAATGTTCGAAAGAGTTTTGTAGGGGCGTCCGCTATTGTTCGGAACGGCGGGAAGAGCCGCACCGGAGGATGCGGCTTATTACACATCCCTTTACTTCACTTCACGACCAGGACCACATTCGCGGCTCCTCAGAGCATCCAATCCCCTTCAACGGTTCCGGAATCCCGCACCACGGGTGTAACGCTATTGACACCTCGCGCGTTGTGAGGTCCCGAATGATTGGAGGGGCGTTTGTCCATAATCGCTCCTAATTCCAATAAGCCGGCATGTGTGCCCTCGTCGATTTGATTGAGTTCCGACTGCAGCAGCCGGGCGCAAGTCTCCCGAGGCAACCGAACAAGGACGCGCAGCACGAGGCATTGGCGAGGATACTGAGGGAGATCCAGGACGCATTGCAATTCGAATGGCAGCGTCGAAGAATCCAGCCCTAGTTCTCCGACGCGCTGACCGCAGATTTCTTCCAGCTCTATCGCAGCATGCACGGCGTCCTGTAGTAGCTCTTCGCCAGAAGCGACGTCCGAATTCATCAATCTGATACTTTCCAGGACGGCGGCTTCGGCACGCTCCGCGCTACCACTGAGAAGGAATGCCGCGATGTACGCTCTATTGGCGGCGTCGCGCAACACCGATTCAGTTGTCATGGGCTGGTTTCCTTTGCTGCCTAATGATTCCAGCGGAAACGGCGTTGATCCGCATCCTGGCAAGATTGCCTGTTTCCGCGCAGGCAAACGGCGCATTGAAGACGCTCGATTTAATCAGTGGCGCGTGGCGAGCACCGCCGCTTCGGTTTGCTTCAGCGCAGTGACCAAAGACTCTTTAGACACGTGACGTACAATCGGCCCCGCCATCGCTCGAAGAGCGCCGGGAATATCCCGGCTCAGAGCGATGACTTCAACTTCTATATACAGTCCTCCATCGCGTTCAGCGAAGCGGACAACGCTGAACAGCCGCCAAATAATGCCGGTGCCTTCGTCCTCCGGAAGAGTATGCGCGCCCGGCGCGCCGAACTCGGCGACTTCACGAATACGAGTCGTCCGCGAAACCACGTACAAACGATGGTCGTCGACGCGAACATAGGATGCTTCGTTGTCGCTGTCCAAAGCGCTCTTCTTGAAAAATGATTTGTTCACAAGCTCCAGCGAAAAGCGATCCTTATCAGGGTTGGTGTCGATGGACTTTGAATCGATCACGCCGGGGCGATAGAAATCCTTGTACCGGTTATAATCGCGAACCACGCGTAAGACGTCCGCGATACTGATGTCCGGCATGAACGCTGCCCCTATCCAATGGTGGATCAGGCCGGAAGGTACCTTCATGGGAACATGCCGAGTGGCGGGAGAAACGACAACTAGCTTGCTGCGAACCTTTGCGGCCGTGTCCGGGTCTCCGTCGAGCCACAAAAATGGATTCGAGGCAGAGCTGGGCTGTTTGATTCGGATACTTACGCCCTCAATGTAGTCGTCCCAAGCCTGCGCAGTTTCATGCGTCAGGCTTATCGCGGAGGCGCTCGTTTGCCAAAGAAGCACTACGAGAGCGATCCGGGTGCAATAGAAGTGAACTGTCAAACGGGATGGCCAAATCTGTGCAGTTGTTCGAATGGAGTTCTTAAGTGGTTTCACAGTGGTCCCTCGGGAGTCATTGAATTCGCGTTCTGCACGACGCGCCGTTGATTTGGGCGGCTTCGTTGCGTGGCCAGCTTTTTCGTCATAGCCAGGACGTGACGCAAGATTTCGTCCGGACGCTCGTCGGGAACAAAATACCCAATCCGCGATATTGGCGGAGTTGCTTGGTCTTCTCTCCGTGGCCATTTCGGGCGCTTTCGGCTTCGCATATGAAAGAGCTTGGCATTGTTGGTAGGGGACTTCTGTGCCCTTGGGCTCATGCCTCAATAAAACGTTGAGCGAAATGCTCCACGAGCGCTTACCGTTTGAGAGGCTCGCTCTTATTCGGAAACGATGGGAGCCACCGCAACGTCGGGGAGTTGGCTTACTACGTAGGCTTCTTCGGAGCCTGCTTGATAGTGTTTACTACTTTTGCAATTCGCTGAGCCGATTTCGAAGGGCCCGGCGGACTGACAAGGAGGGCGGCGCTTATCGCGTTTTGCTCGAACGGCTGGTCGTGGAGCACCACGTTGAGCAGCGACTTGTTCACCCGGATACGCCCGTTGTATTCGATGAAGCCGAGCCTGCGGAAGCGGTTCATAAAGCGGCTCACGCGGGAGCGGGTTGTGCCGATCATCTCCGCCAGGTTTTCCTGAGTGATCACCGGCAGGAGCGTCTGCGGCTCGGGCGATTTTCCGAATTCCGCCATCAGCAATAGAACTCGGGCTAAACGTTTCTCGCTCGAATTGAAAAGCTGGTCCACAAGATCGGCCTGTGTCCGCATGCTACGAGCCAGCAAAAAGGCGAGAAACAGATCGGAGAAGGCATGCTCCTCGTGGATCACTCGAATCATTTCCTTTCTGTCTATCTTTAGCGCGGTGCAAACTGTGATCGCAGTTGCCGTCGCTAGGCGATTGCCGGCAACCGCCGCGACAGCCTCCTCACCGACGAACTCGCCCGGCGACAGGAGTGTAATCGTGGCCTCTTTCCCGGCATTCGACACGACGGTGAGCTTCGCACGGCCGTCCTGAAGATAGAAGACGGCGTCGGTGACATCTCCTTGTGAGAAGAAGATCTGTTTCGGCTTCAGATGAACGATCCTCTTCCCTAATCCGGCATTCGCCAGGAATGCCTGAGGATCAAATGCAGGCCGTTTCGAGTCAGTCATACACTAGCTGCGCCTCGCTTGGTGGAGATCAAGCTTCTCAACTCTTATAGGCCGCCACGGTGCCGCATTCATATTTTTGTCCTCCGGTCGTCGCACAAGTTGCGCCACAATCAAAGCATCGTCAAGCTCTCGTCAGGCTCTCTCGTTGAGCGAGACTTTGGTTTCATGCTTTAACGTGGCCGCGAATATGCAGTCGTCCTCATTCTGGGTCATATCAGCCGCTTAGGACCTTGCGGTCATGCAAAGGGTGTTTGCTGAAACGCAAAGCGCACAACCGGCCTCGTTGTCCTTGCGTGCAAGAAGCGAAACGCGTCAATGCGGGTCCGGCGTCGCGTTTCGAACCTCGGTATCATGGGGCAAAAAGGCGCTAATTAGCACATTCCGCAAATCTCGATAGGAAGCTCCATGCGCAAAGCGCTTGACCTCAACGACGTTCAAATCTTTGCCTCCGCCGCACGTGCGAGCAGTCTAAGTGGAGCGGCTAAAGAACTTGGTCTGCCAACCTCAACGGTGAGCAGGTCATTGACGCGACTGGAGAAGCATTTGGGGCTGTTGCTGGTCCGGCGCGGGCAGCGCGGGCTGCTCCTTACGGACGCTGGCAGCCAGTACCTGAACTTCAGTGTCGAAGCACTCAATACTTTGCGGAACGCCGGAGAACTCTTGGACAGAAACCGGTCGCACCCTCGTGGTGTGCTCAAAGTAGCGTGTCCAATGACGATGGCGAGAGATGTCATGGGGCCGTTGATGAGCCGGTTCGTCGACGCTCAACCCGAACTTCGCGTCGATATCCTGCCCTATTCTTCTCTGTGGGATCAGGAGCCGAAGGAAGATATTGATGTTTTCTTCAAGATTCGACCTCCAAGGGACTCGTTCAGACGGGTGCACCATTACCCTTCGGCGAAACGAGCCTTATATGCCAGCAAGGCGTATGTGCGCAAGTACGGACTTCCGAATGATCCCGCCGAGCTCTCGAGTCACCGGTGCACCGGGTCAGCCGACGACGCGTTTTATGCCAACTGGAAACTGACCAAAGGAGGAAAGACCGTCGCACTGGATCTGATCTTCCAGGTCATGTCCTCAGATCCATTTGTGCACCGGCAATTGGTGCTCGATGGTGTCGGCATCAGCATATTGCCGCTGTGGATGGCAAAAGACCCCGCGATCGCCNNGGCACTGATCTCGATCCGCGCCTTCACGGCCTGAGGGCTAAGGAGTGCTTCGCAGAGACTGTTGGTCAGCGGCTGCAAGCCGTTCAAAAAAAGGTGGCCCGCACGCGGCTTCACTGAGAATCGCTCGGCGTGTTTCCCACTTCAAAAGCTTCAAAATAGAGGGTCGCGAACGCCGGAATGAAAGCCAGGAGAAGATTGTCTTCGGCGGCGGAACTGCAGGGTAGGCAAAGCAGTGAGAAGATCATAAGGAGGGACGTTTTCGATAAAGGAATGTGAACACTCGCCAGAATTTTGAACATCTAGCGGTGGGTTCCATCGTTCCATTTGGTTTTTCCTGTCACTACTCTACGCGCAAAATCGATGCGAACTGATTCACGGCGCGCACAAGTTTCTGGGCCTCCACGCCCTCGCAAAATAACGAGCAAGGCTTTCGAGTCGAATGCACAAGGACATAACAACGCTGTTATTAGATTGGAGCGGCGGCAATCGCGCTGCGCTGGACGAAATGATGCCCATGATCTATGCGGAGATCCGGCAACTGGCCACCCGAGCTTTGAGTCGCGAGAGGCCGAACCATACGTTGCAGAGCACGGCCCTAGCTCACGAGCTGTACCTGAAGCTAATCGATCAAAAGCGGGTTCAGTGGAGAGATCGGGAGCATTTCCTCGCGGTAGCCTCGCAGACCATCCGCCGCATCCTAGTGGATTACGCACGGCGTCTCCATGCGCAAAGACGTGGCGGACCCCATACCATGATTACCCTGGACGAGGCGATTTCCCCGCAACAAGATCGCGATCTTAATTTGGTTGCGCTCGACGATGCCCTTGATGTCCTTTCCCAGATCGACTCGCAACAGGCAAGAATAATCGAGCTTCGCTTNNGCTTGGCTCTATCGCGAACTGAGCCGGAGTGCTGACTCGGGATGCTAGCAGTTTCATTGACTCGGTTGGCAGGTTCTTATAGCCTAAGGGAGAGAGCCGCCTACTGGAGCAGTTTCCAGCGCTAGCTCGTCACAAGGCACGAATCATGCAAGCCGACCGCTGGGATGAAGTCAAGAGGATAGCAAACGCCTGCCTTACTCTGCCTTCGGAACAGCGCGCGTCTTCCGTTCATGGTTTGTGCGGTGAAGATGCGGACCTCGCCGCCGAAGTCGAGAGCCTAATTCGCAGTTATGCCGAAATGGGCCGCTTTCTCGAGACGCCCGCTCTTGATGCGGATTCTGAAGAGCATCTGAGCGGGCGCCAGATTGGCCCGTACGAGCTGTGTGAGCAAATTGCCGAAGGCGGAATGGGTACTGTCTATCGCGCAGTCCGCTTGAACGACTTTGGAAAGCAAGTCGCCATCAAGCTGGTCAAGCGAGGGATGGATACGGGGCACATCCTGAAGCGCTTCCGGCAGGAACGCCAAATTCTTGCTGGGCTTGACCACCCGAACATCGCGCAGTTACTCGATGGCGGCGCGACCAGCGATGGACGCCCGTATCTGGTGATGGAGTACATCGAAGGCTCGCGTATCACGGAGTATGTCGAAAAGCATCGCCTGAACACGCGAGAACGGCTGGAACTTTTTCGCCAGGTCTGTTCCGGAGTGCAATATGCGCATCAGAACCTGGTGGTGCATCGTGATCTCAAGCCATCGAACATTTTGGTAACTGAGAACGGCACACCCAAACTGTTGGACTTTGGGATTGCCAGGATACTCGAAGGGGAGGCGGAGGTGACTGCCACCGGGTTCCGGGCCATGACTCCGGAATATGCCAGCCCGGAGCAGCTTCTCGGTAAGCCGGTCACAACGGTGGCGGATGTTTACTCGCTCGGCGTTCTGCTTTACCAGATCCTGACCAGCCAAAGGCCCTACGAGTTCGAGGTCAGGTCGCCTGAAGAGATAGCGCGCATCGTTTGTGAAACCGATCCGCCAAAGCTTCGCCCGCTTGGCCAGGATCTGGATCAAGTCGTCCTCCAAGCGATGCACAAAGATCCGGCACGCCGGTACGCCTCTGCGGCGCACCTGTCCGAGGATATACGCCGTTACCTTGTCGGTCTTCCCGTCGTGGCGCACAAAGACACTTTCGCTTACCGCGCGTCGAAGTTCGTTGCTCGCCATCGGGCCGCCACTGCCGCAGCCCTGCTGGTGGCATTTTCCTTAATCATTGGTGTGGCGGCAACCAGTTGGGAGGCGCATCGGGCAAACATGGAACGGGCCCGCGCGGAACGCCACTTCAACGAAGTTCGCCGGTTGGCCAACTCGCTGATCTTTGAGGTACACGATTCAATCAGGGACCTGCCTGGGTCTACGCCAGCTCGAAAGGTTATTGTTCAACGTGCGCTGGAGTATCTGAATCGCTTGTCACCTGAATCTAGCGGTGATCTCGCACTTCAGCGGGAACTCGCCACTGCTTACATACGCGTGGGAGAGGTAGAGGGCCAATATCTGGCACCCAGCTTGGGCGATACCAAAGGAAGCCTTCAGAGTTATCAAAAAGCGCTCCAGCTTCGTCAGGAAATAGTGTCCACTTCCGCTGACTGGCGCGACCGATTGGAGGTGGCGAAGGCATATCGCCTGGTGGCGATTCAGGACTTTGCGATGGGAGACGGAAGTCGCGCCAGGCACGATATCGAAGCCGCCATTCTGCTTTCAGAGCGACTCAGCAAGGAGCGTCTCGACGAATGGTCTATCGCTTCCGAGGCGGCGACCGAGCATCAGTGGTCGACTGCTATCGGGTACAACGGAGTTGCAGATGAAGAAGAGCGAATCGCAGAGGACCGTCGTAGAGCGGTGCAAGTTGATGAAGTCCTGTTACGTTTGCGGCCGAATGATGCAGCTACGTTGCATCGATATGCTTTGAATTTGGGCTATCTCGCCGCGCAACTTGGACGATCTGATCCGAAATTGGCACTGACATATGGTCAAAAGGTATTGCAGATTGAGACAAAGCTTCAGCAGGCGTCCCCGAAGACTCAATTAGCGGGAGGTATGGCTTTTGCGTACTCTGTGCTCGTCGACTTGTTCTTTAAGGACATACTCGACTATGCAGGAGCAAGGTCCTATGCGGAGCGAGAGCTCTTAGAAGGTCAACAAGCTGTTCGTCTGGACCCAAGGAACCAAATGCTTCAGAGAATCCTTGCTGTCCAATACCTCTATCTTGCTGAAGTCGATTCGAAAACCGGGCGACTCTCGCAAAGCCTTGAGGGTCTTAAGAAGGGTCAGGCGATCATTCGGGCGCTGATGAAGGCAGATACACAGAACGTTCCGAATCGAGGCGTATTGGCCGACACTCTTAGCTTCACCGGCCAAGTGCTTTTGCTCGCCCGCAAACCAAAGGATGCCCTTGGCCAATTGGATGAGGCCCGAGCGCTTTATGAAGCGCCTTCGAAAGTGGACTCTAACGCAACGGTTTCTTCAATCCCGGCGGCCATTTGTTTGGTCAAAATGGGGGAGGCCGCCGGCCAAATGGGCCAGCCCGTGTTGGCTGAGACGTACTTTAGGCATTCCCTTGTCTCCGTCGAACCGCGCGTAGCGCAGTCTAAGGACCGCGAGGCCCTTTTCACCGCAGCAGCCGCATACGCCGGACTGGGAAACATGGAGGCCCAGCGTGCGCAAAGCTTGATGGCAAGCCAAGAGGGCAGGCGCGATAGCTGGCTAGCGGCGGAAGCGTGGTATCGCAAGAGCTTGGCTGCCTGGAAACGCATCGACTTTCCGAACCGCGAGACTCCGCTGGCTCTCGATTTCGGCGATCCTGCCGCTATCGCCAAAAATCTGGAGCGGTGCGAGAGTGCGCTTTCTTCGATTCGGTGAGGGGAATGGGTCGGTGCTTTTCGAAGAGTTCAGGGAACAGCAACGTCAGTGACCAACATCTATAATTAGTTAGTCTCGGGTGTGAGCCCAAAGGCACAGACATCTGCCTACCATCAATGCCAAGCTGTTTGCGTGGTCCAGTATTCCCAAAATGATCGTTAAAGGATCGCAACGCAACTTGACCTCTAACGGAGGCATTCTGAATGTCCGCACGGCGCGGTGATCATCAGGCGTTCGGGCAGCCCGGGCTCCCGCCAAGGTGGGCGCCTGGCGATAAGGACGGCGTGGGCACCGCGTATTCCGCTGCTAGCAGAATCTGGTTCACAATTTGGAACGGAATCGTAACGGAAATTTATTACCCTACGATTGATCGCCCTCAGACCCGCGATCTCCGG
>PMSX01000077.1 GCA_003167495.1 Bryobacterales bacterium
CAGCCGAGGGGGCAGGCCCAGTGACGATATTCGAAACTGTGACATTCGAAACTGTGACGGGTCGTGGCGGACTAAAAGCGTCCGCCACAGGAGGGGATGAAAATCGCTTCGCGACCGCCGCGAGGCGGGGGCTCGCCTCATCAATTGCGAGAGGGTTGTCTCGGAGTCAAGTCATTGATTTTCAGATCAGATATCGGTGGCTCTTTTCCAAGGACGGGTCATGGCGAACTAAAAAGCGTCCGCCAAGGGAGCTGGAACCAAGCAAAATCGTGTTAAGATACCGCTGCCCTCGATTTCCGCACTAAGGAGCACAATGATGGCGTCAGCGCATTTTGTTACTTCTTGCTTCTGGCTATCCGTATCTCTTCTGCTGGCTTGCCCAGTTACTTCTCTGGCGCAAGTGGCCACACCCCCAAAGGCACCGCCGGTCGCGCCCGTCAGGCCAGTCGAAGACGATTATCACGGCACTGAAGTTACCGACCCCTACCGATACATGGAGAAGCAGGAAGACCCGGAAGTGCAAGCCTGGTTTAAAGGCCAGAACGACTTTACGCGCTCGGCACTTGCCGCCATTCCGGGCCGCGACCGGTTGCTCGCCAGAATCGAGGAACTCGACGAGTCAGTGCCTCGAGTGTTTGCGGAACGTCTTCCTGGCGATCTCTACATCCTCTCTAAGCGTAACCCGGGCGACGAGGTAGACCGCCTTTACGTGCACAAGGGGCTGAAGGGCCGAGACGAGCTATTGGTGGATCCGCAGAAGATTACGCTAAGCACCTCCATTCAGGGAAAGGGTAAGAACGCCATCGCGGGCTGGGCTATTTCGAACGATGCGAAGTACATCACCTTTGGCGTGACTCCGGGGGGGGCTGAGCGGGATAACGAATGGCACGTGATGGAGATTGCCACCGGCCGTGAGACCGGTGATGTGATCGCGGGGGTCGGTTTCTTCCCCTTCTTGCCGAACTGGCTTCCTGATAACCGGTCCTTTGTATACAGCCGTCTGCAGAAGCTGTCGCCGGGTGCCCCGGCCTCTGAAATCATGCAGAAGGTCCGGGTTTACCGCCACGTGCTGGGCCGGGATACCGAAAAAGACGAACCCGTATTTGGTTTCGAAGCAGTGCCATCCATTGCGGTGGACCCGGTGCAGTATGCCGGGGCGCAAACCCAACCCGATACCGATTACGCGCTGGCCACACTGGGTACGGTTGCTCCAAACCCAACTTTTTATGTGGGCTCCGCCAACAAGATCGGCAAGGAACCTATGGAGTGGCGGAAAGTGGCTAGCCCCGAGGATCGGGTTGGGCAAATGGCGGTTCACGGCGGTGATCTTTATGCGATGACGTTTAAGAATGCCTCGCGGTACCAGGTGATTCGCATTGACGCGCGTACATTAGACATCGCATCGGCCGAGGTGGTGGTACCCAGGAGCGACGCGGTGGTTACCGGCATCCAACCTGCACTGGATGCGTTGTATGTGACTTTGAGAGATGGTGGCGTGGGACGACTGCTGCGCGTACCCTACGGCCCGCGTCCGAAGAGCGAAGAGGTTCCACTTCCAGTCCAAGGGTCAGTCTCTATCGTGACAGATCCTCGTCTGTCGGGAGCGCAAGTGTTCATGACCTCTTGGACCAGCACTTTCCGCGACTTCATTTACGACCCGGCAACTAGACAGATGACGGAAACCGGGTTCCAGGCGGTGGGTCCGCACGATCGTCCTGACGATATCGAGTCGGTGGAAGTAAAGGTCACCAGCTACGACGGAACGAAGGTTCCGCTTTCTATTATCCATCCCAAAGGAATGAGGCTAGACGGAACGAATCCGACGTTCCTAAAGGGTTACGGCGCCTATGGATTTTCCTATGATCCTTACTACGATCCGACGGACGTTGCCTGGTACGAGCAGGGAGGCGTCCAGGCCATTTGCCACGTACGCGGCGGCGGCGAGTATGGCGAGGACTGGCACCTGGCCGGCAAAGGAGCCACCAAGCCCAATACTTGGAAGGATTTCATTGCCTGCGCTCAATACCTGATCGACAACAAATACACGTCGCCGGCTCGGTTGGGCGGGGAGGGCGTCAGTGCCGGCGGTATTCTCATTGGCCGCGCGATTACGGAGCGGCCCGATTTGTTTGCCGCCGCCATCGACGACGTCGGCATGTCGGACGCGTTGCGGTTTGAGACATCCGCGGGTGGCGGGCAGAATGTTTCGGAGTTCGGCAGCACCAAAACAAAAGAAGGATTCGCGGCGCTGTTCGCGATGAGCTCCTATGATCACGTGGAGTTCAAGGCGCGCTATCCGGCGATTCTGCTGACCACTGGCATGAACGATCCACGGGTGGATTCCTGGCAGATGGGCAAGATGACCGCGCGCCTGCAGGCGGCGACAGCGAGCGGGAAGCCCGTCCTGTTGCGGGTGGACTACGCCGGGGGCCATGCCGGCATCGGCAGTACGCAGAAGCAGCGCCGCGAGAAGCAGGCTGACGATTGGAGCTTCCTGCTCTGGCAGTTTGGCGTTTTGGCATTTCAACCGAGGGAAACGGCGAAGGTGAGCCAGTAGGAGACGGTGCGGTGCTCGCCCAAAAACGAAACTACCAGCGGCGGGTTTGAGGAGAGCCCCTATTGGGCCACCTCGGGATCTTCGATCAACTCCTGCTCGGCGGCGGTCGCGTCCAGGCGCTCGGCGCGATCCATGCGGGTGCAACTGATGGGTTGTGTTCAAGACTCTTTCACTGCATCCAACGGCGGTTTGTGCTCGAGTTTCTCTATTGTAACGGTGGCAATGCGGTTGCGGTCCATCTTGGTAATAGTGAATCGGCGGCCGCCATAGTCAAGCCGCTCGTTTTCTTTCGGGATGTAACCGAATTGGAAGAGCAGAAAACCTGCGAGCGTTTCGAAACCGGCCTCGGCAGGCAGCGCTACGTTGTAGCGTGTTTCCAGATCGCGAATGGTAGTGCTGCCTTCGAGCTCCAGCGCTTTTTCGCCGCTGACGGGTTCCACGCGCACCGCATCGTGCTCGTCGCCAATATCGCCGAAAACCTGCTCAAGGACATCTTCCAGAGTCACCAGGCCGGAAATCGTGCCAAACTCGTCCACTACGAGTGCCAAGTGCGTGTGGCTCTTGCGGAATTCGTCAATCAGCTGATTCAGCGGCTTGGTTTCCGGCACCACCACTGGCTTGCGAACGAAGCGGCGCAAACGGAACGGTTTGGCGCTGCGGCGGCTTTCGTGAGCAAAGCGGCGCTCATCCCAAACACGCATCAAGTCTTTGTAGTGCACAATGCCAATGATTTGCTCCGGCCTATCTTCATAAACCGGGACACGGGAAAATTTGCTTTCCGTCATCACGGCCAGCACTTGATCAAGCGGCGCGTCGACGGGCAACGACACAATATTATGGCGCGGCGTCATGATCTCGCGCGCTGAGTATTCGGAAAGCTCGATCAATCGCTGGATAGCGTTCTGTTCAAACTGCTGTAAATGCCCTTCGCGGCGGCTGGATTGAATGATGTATTTCAACTCTTCAGCGGAATGGCCGCCATGGCCGGCTCCTTTGCGAAGCCCGAGTAAGCGAAGAGCAACTTCCGCCGAACGTTCAATCACGATAATCAGCGGCTGCGAGAGCCGGTAGAAAATGAGCAAGACGGGTGCGGCCAGAACGGCCACACGGTCGGCTTTTTCAATCGCCAGATTCTTGGGCACCACCTCGCCAATGATCACGTGGGCGTAACTGATGACGAGAAACGCCAGCCCAAACGCCACGCCATGCAGCAGCACCAACGAGACCGGAAGACCGAAGCCCATCAGCATATTTCGCAGCAGACGATACATGGTGTCTTCGCCGGCCCAACCCAAACCAAGGCTGGCTAGCGTAACGCCAAACTGGGTAACCGAGAGTAAGCGGCCCGGGTTCGCCAGCAAACTAAGCGCACTCTGCGCTCCGGCTTGTCCTTGTTCGGCCAATTCGCGCAACCGCGATTGCCGCACCGACACAAGGGAAACCTCTGCCGCCGCAAAAAATCCGTTGGCCGCCAGAATGAAAATCAGAACAAGAAATCTTAATCCCATAGCGCACGGCGAAGGTTTACGAGCGGCGTGGCAAACGCCCCGGCAGAGTAAAATCGGTGAGTGTTATCCCGCTTCTTACGCATCGTTAATATCAGTGTCGCCGTTATAGCAATTCTGTTCGTCGGCTGCGTGTATTGGTACGCCATCCGCCCGCTGCCCAAAACATCGGGCGACATTACCGCGCCTATTTCCGCCGCTGCGACGATCCAGCGTGACGCGCGCGGTGTGCCGCATATCGAAGCCGCTGCCTGGCAGGACGCGATTTTTCTGCAAGGATACGCCACCGCCCAAGATCGATTGTGGCAGATGGACGCGTTGCGGCGTTTTGCCGCCGGCGAACTGGCGGAATTAGCCGGGCCCGAAGCTGTACATCTCGACCAGGAAGCCCGGCTGCTCCGCATGCGCGGCATCGCGGAGGCAAACGTCGCGCTTCTTTCAGCGGAAGACCGCGAAATCATGGTGCAGTACGCCCGCGGGGTGAACTATTTCATAGATACGCATCGCGGCGATTACCCGATCGAGTTTTCCATCCCTTTTCACTCCTACGACCCGCGCCCGTGGACGCTCACTGACTCGATGCTGGTAGGGTTGCTGATGTTTCGTAATTTGACTGACACGCTCGCGGCTGATACAGGCAGAGGGGTACTCCTGAACATGGGTGCCGATCCAGCCAAATTTCATCTGCTGTTCCCGGCAATGGCAGGCGGTGCGGTCAATCCCGGGTCGAATGCCTGGGCCGTCTCCGGCGCGCACACGGCTAGCGGCAAGCCGATGGTGGCTAACGATCCGCACTTGCGGTACAACGTGCCGGGAACGTGGTATTTGGTTCATCTAAAGGCGCCTGGGTTGAATGTGGCGGGCGCTTCACTCGTGGGCGTGCCTTGCGTGATCACTGGGCACAACGACAATATTGCCTGGGGCGTGACCAATCTCGAAGCGGATGTCTTGGATGTGTACCAAGAGCAAATCGATATGGATAGCGGCCGCTATCTGTTTCAAGGCAAGATCGAGCAAGCCAAACTCGAACAGCAAGTCATTTCGGTGAAGGGCGCCAAACCCATTCAAATACAAGCCTGGCTGACCCGCCATGGCCCGGTATTCAACGACAAAGGCAAGTCGTATAGCGTCCGCTGGAGCGCCGCCGAGGGGTTTGGCTTCCCTTTCTTCAAACTCAATCAAGCGAGGAATTGGAATGAATTTCGCGCGGCGCTCGCTCCGTTTTGGGGACCAGGGCAGAACTTTGTATACGGCGACCGCCAGGGCGATATCGGCTATCAGGCCACCGGGCGCGTGCCCATCCGCCGCAATTTTGACGGCAATGTCCCGCTTGACGGCGCCTCCGGCCAGTTCGAATGGGACGGTTACATTCCGTTTGACCAATTGCCCAGCGTTTACAATCCCGCATCAGGCATTATTGCGACGGCGAATCAAAATCCATTTCCGAAAGATTACCCTTACCGCGTTGACGGCAATTTCGCAGATATGTATCGCGTGCGGCAGATCCGCGCACTTTTGGGTTCTAAGGCCAAACTCACAGTGGACGATATGCTGGCTACTCAGAAAGATGTGTATTCGAGCTATGATCTCTTTCTTGCGAAGCAGGCGGTTGATGCGTGTACCAAATCCGGCAATCCTCCCAAGAATGAGATGCTCAAACCGGCGATAGACGTGTTGCGTCAATGGAATGGCCAGATGGAGGCCACACAAGCGGCGCCCGCGATTTCCGATCTGTTCAGCAAAGAACTACAGCTAGCGCTAATGAAGATTCTGCTTCCCAAAGCCGCAACGCTGCCGGATGTGATGCCGCGTCCGCAAGTGGTGGAAACTCTTCTCCGCGAGCGCCCGCGCGGCTGGGTGCCTAATGACGATTGGGACGCTTGGCTTGTTTCCGCTTTCGTGCGCGCCTTGGATCACGGCCGCGAAAAAATGGGCGGCGCGGTGGCTGACTGGCATTGGGGCCGTTTGCTGTTCTGGAAGTTCGATCACCCGGTTCTCAAGAATCTGCCGCCGGTAGAGTGGTTCTTCGATTTCACCTATCAACGCAAATCGGGGCCATTTGAAATGAGCGGTTCCTCTACTAGTGTCAAGCAGACGACAACTGTCTTAGGGCCATCCGAGCGCATGGTGGTGGATATGGGAGATCTGGATCGCTCGGTACAAAATCTGGTTTTGGGCGAATCCGGCGCCGTCTCATCGAGTCACTTCGAAGACCAATGGCCGGCGTATTATTATGGCAAAAGTTTTCCCATGCAGTTCGATCATGTCGACGCCAAAGAGACCTTAAAGGTGAAGCCGCAATAGCAGCGCACCACGCTACCAGCATCAGCGGTAAGCTGATGGAAGTCGTTATGGCGCACCGATCCCCGTTTGGCGTTGTCGAAATCGACGTCGATCCTTATGACACGGAGTTGCAAACCGAGCCTCTGTGCGAACTCGATCCCAGTTCCCCGATGCGGCTGCTGGTTTCAGGAGACTTCAGCGGCCGGGCCACGGGCGAATTGATACGCGTCGACCGAGACAACTTTGAAACCATATTAAGCGGCTTCGCTCCCCATATCGAAATCGCATTGGGAGACGGGCAACTGGGCGATGCGGATTTGGCGTTCCGCTCGCTCAGCGACTTCGAACCCGACAGTATCTACCGGCAGAGCGACCTGTTTGAACAATTGCGCAACCAAACCGGGCAGGCGCTTTTTTCGGAGTCGGAAGAAGACGAAAGGCACGCGCCGCTGAAACCGACCGCGGAGCAGATCGCGCGGCTGACCTCTCCTGGCGGCCTGTTGGATGCGATTGTCGAAAAATCATCGACGCCCGGCAGCGGCGGCGCGGCTCCGGCTCTCAAGCGTG
The DNA here is from genome assembly GCA_003167495.1 of Bryobacterales bacterium. Lineage (GTDB taxonomy): Bacteria > Acidobacteriota > Terriglobia > Bryobacterales > Bryobacteraceae > Bog-105. The sequence goes on from PMSX01000077.1 coordinate 6,913, forward strand.
TCGATGAATTTCAATCGATGGTCGAACGGATTGTCGCGCCTTATGCCACAACGGCGGAAAGTGCAGAGAGCCAGCGAGCCTTCGCGGAACGCGCCCAGCGCCTCAGCTTGCTGATGGCACACGTCTTGCACGACGAGCAATTTCAAGCCCTGGAAGCGGCGTGGCGCGGTCTCGACCTGCTCGTGCGCGGCTTGAATACCGACCAACAAGTGCGTCTCTATCTTTTCGATATTTCAAAAGAGAAGTTAGCCGCCGAATTGAAAGTGAGCGGCGATATTCGCGCTACCAGCATTTACCGCGCGCTGATGGAGAACGCTCCCGGGCGCTGGGATCTGCTGGCCGGCAATCTTTCGTTCGATCGCGACATGATTGCGGATGTGGAGCTGCTGGAGCGAATCAGCATGCTGGCGCAGGCGATTGGGGCGCCCTTCATCGCGGAGTGGCTCACCTCGCGGCACGAAAACAGCAAAGCGCAAGCTGCCTGGCAAGCGCTGCGCAAATCAGCTGCCGCCGCTTATCTCGGGTTGGCCCTGCCGCGTTTCCTTTTGCGGTTGCCATATGGGGAAGACACGTCGCCAGTAGAGAGTTTTACTTTTGAGGAGATGCCGGGCGAACCAGTTCACACTCATTATCTTTGGGGCAACCCAGCGTTTGCTTGTGCGCTGGTGCTCGGTCAACTTTTTGAGCGAGAAGGTTCGCTGCTGCAAGTGCCGGGCTTCTTGCGGCTGGCAGGAATGCCCCTTCACACTTTCCGCTTGAACGGCGAGACGCGCACACGGCCTTGCACGGAAGTGCTGCTTTCCGAACACGATTGCCAAACTCTGTTGGAAGAAGGCGTGCTTCCATTAGCCGCGATTAAATCGTCGGACGCCATTGCGTTTCCCCGCATGCAATCGATTGCCGATCCGCCCGCGTCGCTGGCAGGTTTTCAGGCCGCCCTTTGGTAGCGTGGCGCGTTTCAAGTTAAGAACTCCGATGCTTCGCGCAGCGATTCGCGCGCTTCGGGCAAGCGTTGCGCCAGGATCTGCCAGGCATGCTGAACCACCGGCCACACTTTGAGTTGCACCTTCACGCCATCCTCGCGTGCGTGCTCCGCCAGACGGATAGAATCGTCAAGCATTATTTCATCCGCGGCCACGTGGATCAGCAGCGGTGGCAGCTTGGTCAGTTTTGCGTAGTGCGGCGAGGCCAGCGGATCGGTGGCGGGCGTTCCCGCTAAATAACTATTGGCGCAGGCGATTAAATCGTCGCCATAGAACATCGCGCATTTCTTTTCGTTCGAACGGATGGATGCGCCGGTACAGGCCAAATCGGTCCAGGGCGAAAATAGCGCTGCGGATTTCGGCATGGGCCGCGCGGCATCGCGCAGCGACAACATCAAGGAAAGCGCCAATCCTCCACCTGCCGAATCACCGGCCACCGACACTGGCACAGGAGGTTCACCCGCCATGGCCAGAAAGACTTGAATCAAATCGTGGATGGCCGCGGGAAAAGGATGTTCCGGCGCAAGCCGGTAGTCGGGCGTAAACACGCGAAAGCCCAACTTCGCCAAGTAAGCCGGGATAGGCCGGTGCGTCTCCGACGAACACGCCATAAAACCGCCGCCATGGATGTACAGCAGCAATCCGCGCAAACCGCGCGTATTGTCGGATTCAGCCCACTCACCCGGCACGCCTCCCACTTCGCCTGGCGTGACGCGAACACCTAGCGGCAAGGCGGATGGCTTCGGCGTGAGCAGTTGCCGAACCCGCGCCGCGTCTCGCGTGCCCTTCAGCTTACGCTTGAGCGTTAATCTCGTTAAGGTTGAAAACAGGTGAGCTTGCCAGCTTGCCATCTTCTATTTTATTTTCCTTTAGGCGACATTTTCTTGCGAAAGAAATTCCAGTAACGGACGGGCATCAGACGCTGAATCACATCGACGCGAGTGGCATCGCCGCCGCAGACGATGCGTTTCTCACGCCGCTCGACGCCCGCAACGATCGTTTCGGCGACGGAGTCCGGAGAATCACGCAGCAGTTTATCCCACACTCCTTGCATGCGGTCCACGTCGGCTTGCGGCACCGTCGCCGCGATGCGCGCGTTCTTCGCAATGCCCGTGCGGACGCCCCCGGGATGCACGATCGTGACGCCGACGTGCTTCCCAGCCAAATTCAACTCGTGCCGCACCACTTCGGAGAATCCACGTACCGCGAATTTGCTGGCTGAGTAGGCGCATTGCCCCGGCGGCCCAATCAAACCAAATACGCTGGAAATGTTCACGATTTGCGCTTCCGCGTCGCGTTCGAGCAGCGGCAGAAAAGCCTTCGTCATGCGCACGACAGACCAGAAATTGATCTGAAAAAGCCACTCAAACTCTTCGAGCGAGACTTGCGCGAACGTTCCACCTAACGCCACGCCGGCGCAGTTCACCAAAATGCTCACGCGGCCGTGGCGAGCTTGAACCAAATCAGGGAGAGCGGCAATGGCATGGGCATCGGCAATATCGAACACATGCTCGCTCACTTCGACACCTGCAGCACGGGCCGCCGTGGCGGTTTGAGCCAGCGGTTCGAATTTGTAATCGGTTAGCGCCAGACGACAACCGCGGCGCGCCAAATTCAGCGCGATGGCTCCGCCAATACCACCCGCGGCGCCGGTTACGACCGCCACTGCGTCTTTCAGAGACAGCGTTGGTTGACTGGACATTCCCTCGCTAGCGTAGCAGAGCGCCGCGTCTGAAAAAAAGGATTGACAGGAAGAAGCAAACGCTTATAATAAGACTGCTATGCCTAGCGAACGGAGTATTAAGATTGGCGAAATCTAATTCGGCGCAAACCGCACTCGACTTGCTTGTCTTGACTGTTCTTGAGCGCCGCGGACCACTGCACGGCTATGGAATCGCGACGGCAATCGAAGACCTGTCGCAAGAGGCGCTGCGCGTTGAGGAGGGTTCACTCTATCCGGCGTTACATCGCATGGAAGAGCTTGGTTGGATCACAGCGGAGTGGAAAATGAGCGAAACCAATCGCCGCGCGCGCTTTTATCGGGTCACCGCCGCTGGGAAAAAGCAACTTCTTTCTGAATCGGAACGCTGGCAAAATTTTTCCGCCGGCGTTTCGCGAGTACTGCGTCTGGCGTAAACGTTTCTAAAGGAGCGCCCATGTCCTGGTTTTCACGGTTAAAGAATGCACTGAATCCGCGGCCATTGGATGATGATCTCGCCGCGGAAGTGGCAGATCATTTGGAACGGCGTGCGGCCGCGCTGGGCGAGAAAGGTCTGAGTCCTGCGGAAGCCCAGCGACAGGCGCGCGCCCGTTTCGGCAGTGCGTCGCGTTTACGCGAAGAGAGCCGGGAGTTTCGCCTTTGGGCTGGGCTTGAAGGAACGCTGCAAGATATCCGCTACGCTTGGCGCGCCATGCGCAAAGGGCCGGTGTTTGCGGCCACCGCGGTGATTTCGCTGGCGCTGGCTATCGGGGCAAACACAGCAATCTATTCAATCGTAGATGCGGCCATTCTGCGGCCACTGCCCGTTCACGAACCGGACCGGTTGTTCACGCTCTGGTGGCCCGGTATCTTGGACCCGGGAGGTTCGCCCGATCAAGAGCGGCACACCTTCAGCTATCCGGAGTTTTTGCAATACGGCGCGGTAACCAAGCCTGTTGCGCGTCTGGCACTCTTCAGCTATCCCGACCGGGTGGAAGCGCAAGAGTTTGAAAAAGTGAACAAAGCTTTTACCTCTGGAACAGGTTTTGACGTTTTGGGCGTTCGGCCAGCTGTTGGGCGGTTGTTCACAACGGAAGAAGACCGTATTCCGCAAGGCCGAGCCGTGGTGGTGTTGAGTTACGAATACTGGCATAGACGCTTTCAGTCAGATCTCAAGGTTGTAGGGCGAACTCTCAAAATCGAAGACAAGGCTTATCAGGTCATCGGCGTGGCGCAGGAAGGATTTTTTGGTGTTGAGCCTGGAAGGTTTGTGGATGTGTGGTTGCCAGGCACGCTATTTGACGCGAAGGCCCTTACCGACACGGGCTATCACTGGTTCCGTATTCTTGGCCGTCTCGCGCCCGGCGCTTCGTCTGAGCAAGTGCAAGCTCGCCTACAACCTTCCTTTCACGAATTTCAGGTGGCACGCGTCAAGGATTCTCCGATCATGCCGCCGGCGATTGGGAAGCAGCTTTTGCAAAGCGTAGTTCAAGTCCGTTCCGCGCGCACGGGAGTTTCCGATTTTCGGCAGGATTTTTCGAGACCTTTATGGATTGTGTTTGGCGTAGCGGTCACCATCTTGTTGATCGCCTGTGCCAACGTCGCAAGTCTTTTGCTGGCGCGTTCTACGGCACGAGCAACTGAAATGGCAATGCGCATTTCTCTCGGAGCGGCAAGAATGCGTCTCATCCGGCAGATGTTAACAGAAAGTCTGCTGCTTTCGCTGCTGGCGGGCGCCATGGGTTGGCTGTTTGCACGTATCGCCGCGCCGCTCCTGGCTAGCTTCCTTTCCATCGAAAGAGATTTCGTTGCTCCGGTGCAATTCGTGCTGGCCATTGATACCCGAGTGCTCTTGTTTTGCGTAGGAGTTTCAACCGTATCCGCTGTGCTTTTCGGGTTGCTCCCCGCCTGGCAAGCTTCGGGAGTCCAGCCCATGTTGTCTCTGCGAGCAGCTTCGGGACAGGCAGGCAAACTGCGTCTGGGCAAAGTGTTCGTGAGTATCCAGGTGGCGTGCGCGCTTTGCCTGGTCTTAGTGGGTTCCGCCTTCCTGTTCAGTTTGCGCAATCGCTTCGTCTTGATCCCGGCTTCGATGAGCGCAATGTGGCCGTCTTGAATATCACCACCGAAGCCGGGAAGGAAAGTGAGGAAGCGCAGCGCGCTTTGATGATGCAGCTGCAAAACCGAATCGCCGGCCAACAGAACGTTCAGGCCGCCGCACTCGCCGCCTGGCCATTTTTTGAAGGAACCGGCTGGTCGGAACAAGTGATGTTGCCCGGCAAAGGGCCGTCGGAGCAGGAAGAGATTTTCTACAACGTCTCTGCGGGCTATTTTGCCGCACTACGTACACCGCTGCTTTCCGGGCGCGAGTTTGAGCCGAGGGATAGCGGTGCGCACGAGATTTCGCCGGCCATTGTGAATCAGGCATTCGCCCGAAAATACTTCAACAACATGGACGTCGTGGGGCGGGAATTCAGCTATCGCTTTGGCAAATCGTTCCTGCGTGAAGTGATCGTTGGCGTCGTCTCGGACGCACATTACTACAGCCTTCGGAAAAGCGCGGATCCGATCGTGTATCTTCCGATGGAAGGCAGGAACTGGTTCACGTTGTACGTCCGCTCCCCGCTCAAATTGGGGATGCTTGCGCGCGTTGTAAATCGAGAGGCGCATGCGATCGGTTCCGGGATGCGAGTCCGCGAAGTCTCCACTCTTGAAACAATTGTGGGAAATACCCTATTGAGCGAGAGGTTGCTTGCCGGCATTGGTGGGACCTTCGCGTCCTTTGGCCTGCTGTTAGTGGCGATCGGTTTGTTCGGGTTGCTGAGTTATTCGGTCGGGCGGAGGACTAAGGAAATCGGCATTCGAACGGCATTAGGCGCCAGGCGCTTGGAGATCATTTCGCTTGTTTTAAGAGAGGTGAGCGGATTGATGGGCTTTGGCGTATTGGTGGGCGTCGCTGCCGCCTTGGCCGTTATGACGTTATTTAAGTCCCTACTTTTCGGAATCCAAGGTGTCGATCCGCTCGTGATTGGCACAGCTCTTGGACTTTTTATTGCGGCGGGGCTGCTCGCCGCAAGTTTACCGGCACAGCGGGCTGCAACAATTGACCCCGTAACGGCGCTACGGGAGGAATGAGATTACTCCGTTAAGTTCCGCGTAGTAATTAAGTCCGAGAGCCGGGTCACAAACTCATCGAGCTTCACAGCGCCTTGGTCGCCATGCTTGCGATTACGAACGGCAACCTGTCCTGCCGCCGCTTCGCGCTCGCCAACTACTAACATGTACGGGATTTTGGCTAGCTGTGCTTCACGAATTTTAAAGTTTACTTTTTCACTGCGGTCATCCAGCTCGACGCGAAAGCCGGCTGCCTTGAGCTTCTCGTAAACCTCTTTGGCATATTCACTTTGTTTATCGGTAATGGGTAGCACGATGGCTTGTACCGGAGCGAGCCACACCGGGAAAGCGCCGGCGTAGTGTTCAATCAGAATGCCGAAGAAGCGTTCGATGGAACCATAGAGCGCGCGATGCACCATTAAAGGCTGATGTTGCTTGCCATCTTCGGCAATGTACTCGAGACCGAAACGGCGCGGCAGCGTGAAATCGAACTGCACAGTAGACAACTGCCACAAGCGGCCAATGGCATCCACCAGCTTTACATCGATCTTCGGACCGTAGAAGGCGGCTTCATCAGGCGTAACCTTAACCTTCATTTTGAGCCGGTCGGTAGCGCTATGAAGAGCTTTTTCCGCCATCGCCCATTGGTCGGCCGAGCCTTCATATTTACCGCTTTTGCCGCCGTCCCAAGTGGACAGTTCGGCTTCATATTCAGTGAAGCCGTAGGTATTCAACGTGTCGATAGCGAACTGCAGGCAATCGACGATTTCATTTTCAATTTGATCGGGGGTACAGAAAATATGCGCGTCGTCTTGCGTAAAGCCGCGGACACGCAGCAAACCGTGCATAGTGCCGGAACGTTCGTACCTATATACCGTGCCCAGTTCACCGAGCCGCACCGGCAGATCCCGGTAGCTGCGCATGCGGTCGCGATAAATCAGGACGTGGAACGGACAGTTCATGGGCTTCAACTGGTATTCGGCGTCGTCCAGTTCCATG
>PMSX01000331.1 GCA_003167495.1 Bryobacterales bacterium
CCAGGTTATGGGTTCTGCCACAAGTCTGCAAGGTCTTAAGTTGGAGCCAGGGCTGCGCCTGTTCGGGAACGGCGGACTCGCGGCTCTGGAGAAACAAAAGGTCAGTCGTAACATCGGTGCCGGCATTCGCGCGGAAGGTGCCGTTGGGAAGGCGCACGGCGGCGAGCAGGTTGGCTTTGGAAGCGACATATTCGCGGACGGCGCTGTTCTGCTTATCGAGAGTATGGCGGCTGGTGATCAAAGCCAGCAAACCACCGGGCCGGACCAGATCGACGGACTTGGCGAGGAAGTAATCATGAATGGAACGGGTCAAGGCGGGGTGCTTTTTGTAGCGTGAGTCGAGCACGGGATAGGCGCCGAACGGAACGTTTCCGACGACGAGGTCGAAGAATCCATCCGGGAGGGCGACGGTTTCAAATCCGGCCAGGCGGATCTGCGAGTCCGGGTACAGGAATTGCGCGATGCGGGCGGACAGGGGATCGAGTTCAATGCCGACGCGGACGGTGTTCGGAGCGAGGCTGTCGGGCATGAGGCCGAAGAAATGACCAATGCCCAGCGACGGTTCGAGGATGTGGAGAGGAGATGTGGCGCCGAACCGGGTGAGGGTCTCCCAGATGGCGGTGATCACGGGTGCCGAAGTGTAATGCGCGTTGGGCGTCGAGGCGCGTGCCGCCGCGTAGTCCGCTTCGCTCAATAGTTCTTTCAAATCCGTGGCTGCGGGTTGCCACTCCGGCGCGGGGGACGGCTGAAAGAGTTGGGGCAGTGCGCCCCAGCCGGTGTAGCGAACCAGAATCCGTTTCTCTTCGTCGGACGCGGGCCGCTGTTCCCGTTCGAGCAACTGCAGGAGGCGGATGGCTTCCAGGTTGGCGGCCGCCTTTTGGCGCGGCGTGCCGTTTCCGACAACCAGGTTCGAAGGAAAGCGGAAATCGCGGGCGAGGGTGGTTACCGGGGCGGCAAGCTCGGCGAAGCACTCCACTCGTTCAGGGCGATCTCCAGAGCTGCGTTGTACTCCATCTTCTGGACCATCGTGAGTTGGTAAAGCGTTTCGACCAGTTGTTCGTTCGCCTGACTGAGCGCCGGCAACAGTTGCTTCGAGGCTGCGAGGGTCGCCACCATCTCCGGAGCCGCGGAGGTCCAGCGTTGGAGGATCATTCGGCTGGTGAGTGGCAGTATATCGTCCATCGCCTGCTATGACGATAGCAGCGAGGCTGGTGTCGTTGTCGGTCTGCTGAACGGCAAACAAGCTCAGCTGATCTAGGAAGCGGTCGGAATCTTTGGCGCGAAGCGGCATGAGGTTTGGAAAATCCCTTTCTGTCCTGCTGGACACGACAGTGAGGAACGAAGGGAGTCAAGGCCGGAGCGAAGCGGAGTGCAGTTCAGCCTTGATCCCGTAGTTAGGATGGGAAGACCAGCAGACAGGAAGGCGTGCTTGCGTATCGCGATGCGGAAGGAGCAGGATTCTGCCTTGAATCTTTCCGTTCACTCAGGGGCTTGATGAGCAGGATGCAAAGGAGTTCCGGGATCGGCAGAACAACGGGGCACGCGAGCGAGGCGCCCGTCGGATGGAACGGTCAAGGCAGTGGCTCCCGTCTGGCGGTTTGGAAGGGAGCCACTCACCGATAGAAAGGAAGGGAAGAGGCTAGCGCCTCCTCACACTGGCTTGATACTGTGCCAGGGCTTTTTTGAAACGCAGCCAATCTTGGGGATCGGGGATGCACGTGGCGGCTTGCGAAACGAAGTCATAGAGATCGGAGTCGCGGTCGGCGGCGGTGGGCAGGTCGGTTGGACCGGAAGGACGGCTGGTGGCTGCTGCGTCCCAGTCGATGGCATCTACGATCATGTCTAAATCTGTTGTAACGGTCATGAAAGACTCCTTGTCTGTCCTGCTGGACGGAGTCCTGGGGAGCGGAGGGAGTCAAGGCCGGAGCGCTAGCGGAGTGCCATTCAGCCTTGACGCCCGCAGCTAGGATCGAAAGGCTAGCAGGAAGAGAAAAAGTACATTGCGCCTGCGGCTGATTTTGGGGAGCGACACCGCATGGAAGAACGATGACTTTCAGCGCGGACGAGTAGTTCAACTGATCGAGGCTCGGCGGGGCGCCGGGTGCATTTTCGGACTCGTCAAATATCTTGAGCATGTCCTTCATGGCCTTTTGCATCTTCTCGTCAAGTATCTTGGGTGGTCCCGTAGATCGCCACCGTGGCAGATAGGTGTCCCACAGCCGGGTTGTGAGAAAACTTGTGTCGAGCGGTGGGTATTGTGCGAAGTGGTGGAGACCCCTATCAAACTCTGAGGCCGGTAATGCGGAAAAGAGATCGACCAGTCGCTTTAATTCCTCTTTGAAATCGTTGCCGTTCACAAATGTTTGTGTGCCGTTGAGAAACAGCGGAACGATCTGAACGTGGAAGTTATCTTTCGACGTAAAGATAGAGCAGAAGGGTAAATAGTACAGGTATGCCAGATCAACGTGGTGGCTCGGCTTGACGTTCCGAAGCAGTTGGGTTGGCAGGATAAGGCAGAAGAAAATGTTGATCGACAACGCGAATATGAAATATGGCAAATAATCCCGCAGCGGTGGCCGGCGATTTGAAATCCATTTATTGATCACATAATCGCTCGCTTCGGGTACGCCCAGAATCTCAAGGCCGAACCTGGTCAGCCATTCAGGATCGGTATTGTCAATCAAAACGTCCGTCATGGCGCGAGCGTCTTCCAAAGTCTTGGGTTTACGAAGATGCGGACCTAATTCCTTCCTGACGCTGGATGACATTGCATCAAGGTCGATTGATGTGAGCGACCGGCGCCACCATCGGGCGATATCGCGTTCGGCTTGAAGGAATTCGTGCTTCATCCAGCGATACAGGGCGTTTTGTTCTTGGCTCTGCTCGAATATCGCGCCTTTTTGGTCACCAAGCTGAATGTAATGCCCTTCGCCGACGCATGGCCTCCCCAACACCGTGGGTAGCTTGAAATGACCCTGCAACTCACTTCGGAGGATGTCGAGATGATGGACGTTAGCCCGACAGCCATCTGGTGTTTTTTCGGCCAGTGAAACGACGAGCTGTTCGGGGGTGCTTTTGCTGCGCATTTCCTTTTCTAAGTCAGCCAGGCATTCGACAAAGAAAACGGGCGTCAGCACCGACGTATAAAAGTTGTCGAGCATCACCGCCTCATCGGTGTTGAGGCTTTGTAATACGGATTTATCGAAGATCAGCGTCGGCCCGAGCATATAACAAGGTTAGCGGGTTTCGTAGATTGCTGCCGTTCTGATAGACCGGTTCGCCTGAGACATTTGGCTTGAGTATTTGGAGAAGGAAATTGGTCTGTGACCGCTCTTGTAATTTCAAGCAGGGGTGCTAATGTCGAGGGACGGTACAGCCGGGAGCGGCGTTGACCGTGAAGGAAATGGGGCCGGTCATTCTACTTAGTGACCGGCTCTTTTTTGGAGAGCCGTGTCAGGTTCAAACTGACGACATCAAACTTGGAAGGATTGCGCTCTACCAACTGAGCTAACGGCTCGAAAATGACTTTGTCTGTCCCAGTAATCACGCCTTGGCTGCCTTCGCTATCAATTCGTGCTCGATAGCGCCGATACGGGTTCTATCCTTCCAAGGGCGGTAAAGGAGTTGGGCTGTGGTGCGGACACTCATTCCGGTGCCGTCGTCGTATTCTGCCGAGATTGTAAAAATCCTGTCAGACATCAGCTCGTCAACGCTTGAATCTGTATATGCCCTTCGCAAGAAGTGCGGCAGATTGTGAGAAAACAGCGGCGACGACTCGGGGATTTTGACGTTGACGTTTGCCGAAGCCTGCGGGGCAAGAAACGGAATTATCGCCGGAGAAAATGTGCCGTGCTCGGTGTTGACGGTCAACGGAAGAACGCGGATGTTGTACGCGGTGCGTGTCAGGGACACGTTGCGGACGATAACCGGCTTATTAGGATTTCTCGCAAGGGCCTCTGGCATCGTCTGGAAGGCGTTTCGGTCTTCATATGAATATTCGAAAACCACTTCCGGCCGATCGGCCGGCATCTGGGTTGCGGCTGGTGTTACCTGAGTCATCTCGCTATCGGGTATTGCCAGCGCTTTCTTGATAAGAACAGCCAAGATGAATATCAGACAGGTCAATGTAAACGTCGCCAAGGCTGCCAAAATCCTTACAGGCACCGGCACGTTATTCCACGCATAAACGACCCTGCCTAGAGCTGTGGCAAAAATTGCGGCAATCACTGCCCACCAGCCGAGCAGATCGAGAAGGCCCTTCGCCGCCATAACCTGGCGGTAAAGGCCCCATACCTTCTTCAGCAGCTTGAACAGTTTAGACACGGTTGGGAGAAGTCTATCATCCGAGTGTCGCTTGTCGGTTTCTTGGAATTATGGTTGTAAAGGGGATCGTGTCAATCAAAAAACGCGGGCTGGAGTTGCTAGAAGGTGAAGCGAATGCACCGAGCCGGGAGGTCGAGTACATATATGATGCGCGGAAGCGGTTTGAGGAATAAATAGATAATCCTCGATCATGAAGAAAAATACGAAACCGCCGAGTCTGGATGTTCTCGATAACAAACTGATGGACGGGCTTCGGTTTTGCACGAAGGTCTATAACCTATATGAGGACATCCGCGCCCAACCGGACGGATTAAAGAAGATTCGGCTTATCGACAGCAAGCTTGAAAAGCGCCTGCTGGAAGAGTTGTTTCCGATTGTGCAGTACATTCAGGTCCATTACCGTAGCGGAAATCGGTTCAAGGTGCGTTGGCTAAGCGGCTCCCAGTCATACGACGCTATCATCTGGACTCCCTTTTTAATGGTGAAGAATACGACTACGCCGCGAAAAATATATCTGGAAGTTACGATGGCGATTCACCAGAATGCCCATCTGGTTCGTCAAGAGATTCACCAGAAGGGTGGATCGTTTGGGCCGAAAAACATCAGCAGAGATAGAAAGACGGGGGAAATAAAATCAACCCCTCATGTTTACGGTGGTGATCATATTACCGAACTTGCACAGCAAATCGTTGATAGGCTGGCGGCGAAGAGCGCCAAGCCGTACCCAAAGAGCACGATACTGATTGTGAATTGCCACCCCAATGGCCTGATCCTACAGGACGAGTGGTTGCAGGCGGTTGAAATAGTCAAAGCAACCGGCGCGCACGGAGGCTTCCGGCAAGTGTTCCTGTTTGAGTCGCGTGGCCACCTATGGGCGACACTTTGGGGCACGAACAAGATGACGTGAACCCCAGCTGCGGCTTCCACTTTTGTGCATAATTCTTGATTTATGCACTCCGGTTAATCCCGATACGTCGGCATAGCAACTGCGATCTGAACTGTACGGCGACCTGGCCGTATCTTGCACCTTGCACCGGGAAGAATCCTGGCCAAGCGGGCCTACGTTACGGTGAAGAGCTCTGTGCGCTTACGAAGGGGAAAATGGCGGCGATACTCGGAAGACATGGAAACGCAAATGCTAGCCAATAAGGCGAGCGCTTAAACCCGCATTCAGCACACAACTTTTGTAAGGCCGCTAAGAATACGCTTCAACGTGCGGTCGTAAGATTGAACATCCCGCCAATTGCTGAAATCGCCGATGTTCCGCAATTCACGCAGTTCCTCAGCAAGCGAGTCATCAGCCTTTAGAACGGCGTCAAAGGCTGAATTTCGGGCAGCGACACCGCTCCTTTCCACGCGCGGAAGCGCGCGGCCAACCGATGCTTCCTATGCGGCGAAAACAAAAAGTAGGCTCCGCACCACGATTACGCAAAAGTGGCCATCGGATGCTTCCTTTTAACGATGCGGCTCTGCCTGCTTCACGCTCTGCAACGGTCCGAATTCGCTACGATTCGGCGAGTTCCGCCAATATGTCTCCATGGCAGCTCTGGGGCGCGCACCAGCAGCCGAGGACCTTCCCTTTCAGTTCGGACTCCACGGCTGCCAACAACGCCGGATGGCCGAGAATATACGCGCGGTATTTCTCGATGACCTGTTCACGATTGCCGTCGCGGCCGATCACGAAGGGATTGCCCCACTTCGAGGGCCGGCCAATATAGATGTCGAACGGGGCGCGTTTGCAGTGCACGACTTTTGTGGTTCGAGTGCTTGTCATAAAAGACTCCTTGTTGTCCTGCTGGACGGAGTCCTGGGGGAGCGCAGGGAGTCAAGGCCGGAGCGCCAGCGGAGTGCCATTGAGCCTTGACCCCGCAGCTAGGATGGAGATGCCAGCAGGAAGAGAAGAAGTACATTGCGCCTGCGGCTGATTTCGCGCAGCGACACCTTTTGAAAAGGGGCGAAGGCCCCTAAGGGGCCTCCTGCGTCTCTGGTTCAGCGGTCTGCGATTCGGCCGCTTCGCGCTTGCCGTTAGAGGAACGGTCCAGAATGCGGATGGTATCGGCCTTGAGTTCGACGACGAGCTGTTTGATCACGTGGTCGATGGGCTTCTTGCCGTTCTGAACTTTGATCGTGCGATCGTATTCGCGGGTGGTGAGTTCGCCCTGTATGAAGACATGAGCGCCGCTGACGAGACGTTCCGCCAATTTGCCGAAGCCGTCGCCGAAGCCGACGACCTGGTGCCATTGGGTCTTTTCCTGCCACTCGTCGTTGTTGTCCTTCCAGGACCGCTTGGTCGCGACGCTGAACTTCACCACGGGGGTGCCGTTCGGCAAAGTCTTGGTTTCGACGTCCTTGCCTAAAAACCCGATGATCGAAAGCTGATTGAGATTCACTTGAAAATTCCTTCTTTCTGCCCTTTGCTTGGGCGCGAAAAAGCTGCGGCGGGCTGCTCCCGCCTCACAAGCGACTGCATTCTATGGGGGACCGAAAGAATTTTGATTTGGCTGAGCGGAGCGAACAAATTCTTTGGGTGGTTCCGTAGAAAGCAGAAGGAGCGCCGTGTGCAGGGCGCAGGAATTACGCCCGAAGCCGTGCCAAGAAAAGGACGGGAAGAAAGGAATACAGGGGATCGTCAGCGAGACTCAAAGGGAGTTGTGGCTGGACTGAGAAATGCAATAGCGGAATGGGCGTGGTGGTTTTGACGTCGGTACGGGATGAAACAGAAGGACGCAACGATGGGGATGGGAAGAAGAGATGGTGTCACCGTGGCGGCGTTTGGTGAACGTGGCATGCGTGGAGGAAAGGCGGGGTGCGCCCATGTTTTCGTGCAGGGCGTTGGTCGTGAATTCTGAGCGCTATTCCAATTTCCAAACGGCGGATGGTCAATCGACTGCGGTCAGAAAAACGGTAGGTTTGAATCAAGGCCGATACCCGCGCAGCGTCCTCGATTCGCGTTTTGGCTGGATCGTATTTGTATGGGAAGGCAGTATGGCTTTTGCAGGGCGCTGCGAAACTGGCGGCGCTCCCAGATAAATCGACTCTTGGATCATGTACGCCGCGGTTTTCGGTTGCTTTTCGTCGCTGAAGTCAATGCGTGGCGCTGCTTCGACTTTTCCCTCCGCTCCGCTTGCTCTAAGAACTGGTGCAGGTGGTCGACGCTTGCCGAGTTCGGCGTCTGGTCGACCAGCCGAACATATTCCTGTAGTTCAGGCATTGCATACACCAACTGATAGGGATACGAACGCTTTACTGTTGCGCTGTCGGCATCATGAAAGTACTTTGAGCGCTTCGTCAAGAAGTTGGAAACCTCACCGATTGCCAGGCCGTACCCTTCTTTCCAGTCCACGGCAGCTCCCTTTCGCAGGTAGAAAGAGATCCGTTCGTTCAGCTTTGCATTCGTTTTCATTGCAAACTGCATGGCGATGTCGATGTCGCCGACAGTATTCTGCCGTCTCAGGTAGCTGCCGTACACTAAGACCTCTTGGACGAAGAACGCAAATTCCCGATTCGCGTTCGCCTCGGAGATTCGTTCCACAAAAGTAGAAAAGAGAAGGTCGGCTTTTTCGAGCGAAATTCGGCGAGTGGGTTTCTTTTTCTTTGCTCTCCAGCCAGCAGCAATCAGAGAGTCCTGAAATTGCATTTCTCTTTTCGGTACTGCGTCGATGAAGTCGCACAAGTCTTTGGGTGTCGCGAAGCTTCTGCCGAACGCTTTGCCAGCTACTTCCAAAGGGCTCGGCGCGCCAGGCGGTGGAGAAAGCGGTTCAAACTCGGCGAGCCGTTCGCCACTCGCAAGCCGAAACACTTCGAGAGGCGAGGTGAATTCATATCCAAGCGAATTGGTCATGATCGTGAGGAATTCCGCGCGCTTCGGGAATGTGTTGTTCTCAAGTGCGGTGATTAAGTCTGTATCGGACGTGAATTTCCGCGCGTAAGCCTTTTCGACGATTCTCAAGTACGCAGGAGGGAGCCTGTCCAGCATTGAAGTGGCCTTCCTACTGCTGGATTCGGCGGTTAGAGCGGTTAGATGGGGCGCGACAAACTTTTGCGACACACGAGTTGTGGAGTCAGTCTAGCACTGGCTCGTCTGTGCCGGGCATCTAGCTTAGCTATAGCTAGTTAGTAGCTCTTTGGCTGAACGACCACGGCGACCGTCAAGTTACCGTGCGCTTTGGTTAGATCATTCTCTAGTGCTTGGGGACTAGAGCATTGTCCGGTCGGGTCGTAGACGAAACAGATGAGAGTCTTGCAGTCCTGGTGTGCCTGGTATCGGAGGATGTCTACGGCAAGCTGCGAGACAAGCTCCTTTTGCCCAAGACCCTTGCGAGTCATCTTCGCTTCAACCACGATCTGTTCCGGCTTGAGGAGGAAATCCATCCTGCTTGCGTTTCCTGCGTAGCTCGGCGTCCACTCCTCTGGCCTAACGTCGGTGAAATGCAGCTTCAGGAGCGCTTCGAGAAGGTCTTGCACGTCATACTCATCAATGATGGTGAGCGTCGCTCGGTTATCGTGGCGCTGGGTGAGAGTGTTCGCGACGATGGCAAATCGTTCACAGATTGTGCGCACGAGAGCTTGTGCGGCTTGCCGGTTGAGTGGTACCTCCCAGGTGTCCTCGATGCGCGCTTTGATGGTCTTGTCAATAATTGCTTCTGTTGCCTGAAGGATGAGACCTGCGTCGGCTAGATCATCGTAGGTATTTTGTACTGTGAAGGCTTGCTGCAAAATGATGGCTGCGAGGTCTTTCGTGGTGATGGTGAGTCCGATGCCATTGGCGAGCCCGTCTTGGCTGGCGATCCAGTAAAGAAGGCTCAGGGATGCGAGTGGTAGGTCCTGGACTCGCGGGGTGCTGCGCATTGTCCATGTAATGCCGAGTTGTGCCGCAGCGATCGCGCCGAGGTAATGTGATCGTGAATGTTCGGCGAGTCGGGCCGCGCCGTCGTTTAGGACTTGCTTGACCCACTTGCGGTCGTCGTCTGTCACTGCGGGGCAGTGCCGTGCGCCGATGCAGATACCGAGAAGATCGAGGGGCCGGTAGAAGTAGGATTCCCGGTCGAGGGGAAATGCTTGTCGCTGGGAGAGGCGGCGGAAGTGTCGCGTCCACTCTTCGTCGTAGGCCGCTGGTCGCGAAAAACTAGGGTCTGTGTACTGGTACCCGGCGCTCGCGAGCATCGGGGTCTCATCAAGTCGATCCGTAGCGAGGCCGCGCTGCATTGGATTGCCGATCTGGATATAAGCGAGGAATCCTGCTTCGGGGCTTGGCCATGGCGCGCTGGCGATTGCGTCTCTCAACTCTGCGCGAAAGGTCGCGTACGTTGTGCTGAGGGTGGTCATAGGAACCATCTACTGGAACGCAATTTCATATTTAAGACGGCAGGACTCCAATCGTTCACGCACCGCAAACGTCCCAGAAGATCCGCGATCAGTTCCGAGTAGTAGATGCTGACCGGTTTTTTTGCCGGGAGCGTGGAGCGCCAGCTGAGGCCGGTGAATTTGAGAACCTGTTCGCTGAGGTATGTCAGGTCGTTGAACGTTGATCCTTTATGAATGTGAATCAAGAGCGGCGCGGGTAGCGGCGCGTTCGCGTGCTTGATGAGATTGGGCCCGTTCGTGCATACGAGGCGTGTATACCGTCCGAGTTGCATGATGGTCCCGCGCTCCGGCACGAGCACGCCCTTAGTGCCGTAGGTTCCCGTGATTCCTGATTGCTCTGGGTCGAGGAGCAGGAAGGTGTGATCAATTGTGACGGTGAGAAATGCAAATTCGATGGTTTGTTCGTTACCGACGGTGAGCGCTGCGCGCTTGACGATATCCGAAATCTCAATGTGCTTGAGGGGTTTGTATGTGTGGAAAATGAGGCGGATGTTGTCGCCAGGGTTCCATCCGTTGCGCTGCTTCAGCTCTTGGAGGAGGCGTTCCGTGCTTTCTTGCAGCAAAGTGGGGTACTCGTCGTAGGTGCAGTCCTTGCTGACGTGGCTTAGCAGGTAGTTGCCGTCGCCCCGGAATACGGTAGTGATGCCGACATAACGGATCTTTTGGCTGAAGCGGTCTGCGCTGACCTCGCTCGTTCCGATACCGATGATGAGCTCGTCGCTGATTGTTGTGTCCTGGTTGACCGTCCATGGAGTACCATTCATCTTCGCGTAGAGCGCAACGGTGAAGTTCTGCAGGATGTACTGTAGTTCGTAGGGCGGTTTGCTGAGCTTCGAGGTCTTGATCTCTTGGGCCGGAATGCCGGCGAGCATGAGCGTGGCTTTCGCCCTGAGGTACGGGCTGATCGGATCGGGGAGTGCGCCGTGCTGGTCGGTAAGGACGACGATGGCTGCATCAACGTTGGGCGTTGCTGCGAGTTGATCTTCGATGGCCTGCCGGTACGCTTCTGCGGGGCCGCCAGTGTTGAGTAGGGGAACCTTGCACATCGTGAAGGTGGGGTTAAGGAGGCCGAAGAGTTTGGCGAACCCACCTTCATAGGCTGGCTTTGCTACGGTGATGCCGTTGCGCAAATGGTTCAAGAATGTCTCAGTTGCTCCCTGTGCGATATCCGGAAAGACGACGAGGATGTTAGGCGTGCGTTTTGGAAACGTATCTTTGCTGAATGGGCCGTAGTGCTTGATGCCGTACCACGGGTACGGGCTTGCCTTCGTGCGCGCGGGATTGAAGTAGTATTGGACGGGCGGCGCAAGGTGAATTGACTCGTATGCTGGGGTATTCCTAATAGTAAGTTGGTCGTTGATGGTCACGGTCAGATCGCGCGTCAGTTGCAGGGACGGGTCCTTCTGAAAGAACTGGTGGAACTGCTGTAGTAGTTCGCTGATAGCGGGCCCGGAGAGAAGTTTCGCTTCTTCCCGTTGACGCACTTGTTCGAAATATTCGTAGTCGCGTACTAGTAGTGTTTTGAGGCAGCGCGCGAAACTCGTCTTTGAGCCTTCAAGAAACACTTCGTCGGTAGTAATCGTCGCGGATTCGTCGTATGACGCGGCGAGTTGGATGGTTGTGCCACTGACTTCTCGTATTTGGCCGATGAGCCGTCGCTCGCCGGGCGCAGTCACTCGTCGGACGACGCACAGGCCGCTGAGGTCGATGCCTGCTGCTTGCAGCGCGGCGGCATCGGCGTTGATCTCCCACTTCGTGTTGATGGTCAAGAAGAGGCCGATGCTCGTCTGGTCCGGAACGGGCTCAATAATTTTCGCTTCGAGGAGGAAGGCGGGACGGATACTAAAGTGCCGCAGCAAGGCCGGTGGGTTACGCAGGGTTTTCGCGACCGTTCCGATCACTTCGTCGCGCTTACCTATGAAAGCGAATGGGCGAAGACGAAACGCTTCGTATGTGGGGAACTTCTTGGGGAGGAGCTCGTCAATAAGGGCGATGAGGAGCGGGAGGTGATCACTACAACGTAGCGTTGCGGGTTCTCCGAGGTCCGTGTTCGGTTGTTCGGTTCTGGGAATGCCATATAGGGTTCCGTCTCGCCAGGAGAGGAACCAATCCTTATGCAGTTCGCGCAAGGGTTTGACCTGCTTGTTATCTGGCAACGAGAGCGTGCGAGCGTCGAAGGTGTCGCTTGAGAGCGTGAGGCCAAAACCGTTGAGTAGCAATTCGGATTGCGTATTTTCCGCCTTGCTCCCTGAGGAACCAGTTGGGTCTCTAGGCGCTGTACTCATAACGTGGCGACGGTGGTCATGCCTGGTTGTCTGGTTCTCGAAGAGAAGGTCGTCATAATTTCATTTAAGACTACTCTCCTGCATTTGATCGACGTCTTCAGACAACCGGCTTCGCAATTTATACGTCCGTTCCCCCCACGGCCCCTCGGGTCTTCTTAGGCTGTTTTATCGCTTGCTTTGATGCTTTTAGAGCAAGCACAGTGGTCACGAAACGAACTCCGTAATTCTCTGCGGCCTGTCGCACGGCAAGGTATTGGACGATGAGCAAGAGAAAGTAAAGAAGACCAACCGACAAAGATCGTATAGTGAAGAACCCCACTGCCCCATACAAGACGGTGAATAGTACAGAGAGGCCGGCATAGTCACGTAAGAGCAGAAAGTCCCGGTGAACTTCACGAACCGCAGGGTCGTTTTCGATGGTTCTGTAGAGTCGGTACCACATGCGGTTCTGTTCCAAAGGTTGAACAGGAAAGTCGGAGCCGATGAGTTTGGCAAGGGCGGCGGGGTCAATGCGTGGGTCAGAGATGGCGTATTGGCTAAAAGCGCGATGACCCGGTAGAACGTTGCGCCAACGTAGAAATACGAGACGCGCTTTCACATCTGTACTTAGAACGCCATTCAATACTGTTGCAACAACAAGCGCAAGGCCAATTGGAATTAGCTTTTGACTGTCTGAAAAGACAGCGCGCAGACCGTCCAGTTTAATGCTATTAGCTTGAACGACACCGTAGAGGAAAAGCGAGTTCGCCGCCACAACCAGCCAAAGTTGCCAGCGATTTTGCCCCTTTAGTGATTTAGTTGTCTCGCTTCTGGGAGGCACGGAGCTTTCGTCAATCATAGTCCTCCACTTGAGTGTTAAAGGGGGCGGGTGGAAGAGCTGTATAGCCGGAGGTTCTAGCTGGGAATCCGCCCCAAAACGCCACTTTGTTACCTTGAGTAGCGCAGTATTTAAAGCCTCGCCGCAAGAATGCATTGAGAACCATTTTTCGGGGGTGTGTAGCGTCATCTTTCGGTGCTGACACAAATGCAAAACCTAACGGAACAGTATTGTTAGGGCGAATAGGTCCCAGAAGACGGTTGAGGATGCTGGGACCAACGTTTCGGCGACTTCCATGATGAGGAATCTGAACTAACCTAAAATCCCGCAATGGTAGACCTAATTGCTCGGCGTAACGTGCGGCCATGGTAAGCCCCCACACTCCGGCGTCACCTGTGAGCAAGATTCGGCCGGCGGTGCACTCGGCGTATAAGACAACACTGGTTTCATTGGTCGCACTTGTGACGCCGTTGTCCTTAAGCCGCTCTTTGTCCCAGGATTCAGCGGTCAAGCTTTGAGCTTTTGTGGTGATCTTGTCGATTAACTTTGCGATAAGGCCCGGGGCTTTTCCGATCCAACACCTCTCGGTTTCAATCGCGGCTTGATCCGGTTCCGGTGTACGGTCGAACTGAGGCACAAACAGCGGATAAACATTGCGATATGGAGAGAGGACAAGAAAAGGCCCTATGGTAGCTCCGGCAAACGGTTCTTGAATGGAGATATTCTTCTTCACAGCGAGCGAAACGAGTTCGCCGATCAAATCGTATTCGTCACGGAGCTCCTTTGCGAGACCCTGCGCTGTCCAGTTTTTATTCGCGAAATACGGAAGCGCTTCAGCAGCAAATGTCCACGGCCTGTGCAGCCAAAGATTTTGGATGCGTAGCTCAGCAAGGACTTCACGAAGGCCAGATGCGTGATCTGTATCGCAATGGGTCAATACAACGTGCGAAATTATGCAGTTGTAGCCGAAGTGATTTCGGACATGTTCGACTAGAGCCTTTCCGGAGTCCAGATTGCCACCATCCACTATCATCAGTTCATAGGCGTTTGGGTCGCCATACCTGATGACAATTGCGTCTCCGGGCTTTGAGCCATCCCCGACAGGGAGAAATTCGATTTCACAGTTCATAACTTGGATTGCCTTTTTGGTTTTCACCAGTAAAGTTCGTGTGGGATTTCCCATTTGGCGGTGGACATCCCCTCGGTTCCTTATGCTTACCTTTGTCCTGAACTGGACATTTCAGGGCCACATTTTTTTTCTTGACAAATGTCCGACCTTCGACGATTCCGCGCATAGGGGAATCGGAGGCCCTGGAAGAAAACTGTTGGAGACGAAATGAAGGGGAAACCGGCCGCCAAGGCTGCGGCCCCGCCGTCGGGAAAACTGGCTACGGCGGAAGATATATCGCGCGCGATCGAGGCTTTAGACGTGCATGACTTTGTACGGCTATCAGCCTATGCTCAAAATCGCATTTCAGCTATCGGCCCATACGCCGCCAACGGGCGCGTCAGTGACGATTTACTTGGTGGAGCGGTTACCAGGCTGCTCGACGGACGGCGTCATTGGTATCCGGAAAACGTGGACATCGTTAAATATCTCATCCGAGTGATGGAGAGTATGGCCAGTGAATGGGCTGCTCACCATAAACGAAACAAGTACTCACCGGAATATGCACAACTGGAGTGCGACGGAACAAAGGACGACGAAGCGGGGAATTCGGTGTCGCCGTTCGATGGCATTAGCGCCGATGGTTTGAATGTTGAAGAGCAAGCATTTGAGCAGGACGTTGAGGCAGAACGAAAAGCGTTCGCCGATGAGATAGAGGAGAGCTGCGCCGCTGACGACGGCGCTTCAATGGTCCTTTTAGGTTTTCAGTCTGGAATGAAAGGTTTGGCGATCCGGCAGGATCTCGGATGGGAAGAAACAGAGTACCGAACCACTGTGCGACGAATTCAGAGAAGAGCGGACAAAATATCGGAAAGGCGTTATGGCAGATAAAGGACTCAGCCAAACCGAGCGATTGAAAAGGATGCTGGATGCCTTAGCTGAAAACATTGAAAGCGCTCCGGGGAATGAGGTCATAGAAGATGCTCGGCTGGAACAGAAGAAACCTGATGAAATAGCAGCTCACGGTAAGAATGTGCTTCTACAAGCTGTAAAAAGCCATCAGCAACGAGAGCTCAAGAACGCCAGAGAAGGATATGAGCAGGAGGTGTTAGCGATAAAGGCTCGACGTATCGAATTGCCGAAACAACCCGAGGTCAGGCGTACTTGGCTAGCAGCCGTTCTCGAGCAGTTACCGCAGTTACAAGCAGCCTTCACGATTCAGAACCGTAATTTTTCGGAACTGAGCGATGAAGATGTGGAGTCTCACCTGCGGAAGCTTGAGATACTCGGCGTATTGAAGGACGTGAGATTGGGATGACGATGGTTGATCCAGGTATAACGCCGGAACAGCTCTTGGAACAACTGGGCATCAACGATCCAAAGGATCTGGATATTGCAGCGATCGCATTCCATTGTGGAGCCACTGTTTTATATGAACCTCTTACTGGATGTGAAGCGAACATTATCGGCTATGGAGACCGGGCGATTATCACGGTGAATCGCGACGGGTTGCCAGGCCGCCAACGGTTTTCTGCTGGGCACGAACTGGGACATTGGTTGCGTGATCGAGGCCAAAGTGCATTCAGGTGTACGGGGAAGCAACTTGACTCGGAGTGGAGCGCCAATAATCCAGAGACACGCGCCAACAGGTTTGCAAGTGACCTACTATTGCCGCAGCGTTTGTTCGCTCCGTTGACGAAGGGCCGTCCTATCGCGCTCGAAACGCTCCGACATATGGCAGCCACATTCAACATGAGCTTGACCGCGACAGCTATCAAATTGGTGGAGCTAGGTTCATACCCAGCGATGCTGGTCTATTACGAACATAGTGAACGCAAGTGGTTCAAACGTCCGCGAGGGGTCCCCGAAACACTGTGGCCTCTTGCCCGTCTTTCTCCGGGGACCCTAACAAGTCACCTTCTTTCGGATCCTTATGCTAGGGACGCCGAAGACGATGTGCGCGCGAACCATTGGTTTGAGCATCCGAACGCCGACCGCTATTACATTCACGAAAGCTGTTTCCGGACCGGCGAAGACTCAGCTGTAGCCATAATTTGGTGGAAAGAAGAGAATCAAATTATCGATCTTGAGGAAGAGGAGGAGCGCAATGCGTCAAGGCGATCGGACGAAGACTGGTGACGACGTTGGGATGACGAAGAATCAGATCAAGGCCCTGCACCGAGATAAGCGCAAAATCTACCCTTTGCCATACAAAGTTGCTAATGGTTGCTCCCAAACCGTTTGCATTAACGCTTCGCAGGTCGATCAAACGCGCCCGCCCGAGCGAATGGGTGCTGCGAGAAGTACAACGAAATGAGTTTAATGCAAAGACTACGGGTGAAATTCACACTTATCTCGGTAGCGGGGCCCACTAGGTGCGGTTCCATAGGAACGTGCACACCGGATTATCACGTCCTAGAATCGGGCGACGGCAATGGGGGCAAGCCAAGCTCTTCAAGAAAGTTATTGTGTTTAATCGTCGCCTTTTGGATTGTGTTCTCGATTATTTCCAACTCGCCATGAGTCGCCGCGAGGTCGATTTCTGATTCAGCTATTGCAGTGCTGATGTAGCGGGATATGTTCAGGTTGTAACCTTCCTCTTTAATCCGCTCCATCGGGACTCGTTTTGAATAACGCTCCTCTTCTTTACGGAATTGGTAGGTCTCAATAATCTTGTCGATGTCTTCGTCGCGCAGACGGTTCTGGCGTTTGCCTTTTTCGAAATGTTCAGGGCCGCTCGCATTGATGAAAAGCACATCGTCTGGCTTCTTGCATTTCTTGAGCACGAGTATGCACACCGGGATACCGGTGGAGTAAAACAGGTTGGCTGGCAAACCGATGACCGTATCAATATGCCCATCAGTCAGCAGCTTGGTGCGGATGCGCTCTTCCGCACCACCACGGAACAGCACACCGTGAGGCAGAATGATGGCCATCACGCCTTCATCCTTCAGGTAATGAAAGCCGTGCAGCAAAAAGGCAAAGTCTGCGGCGGATTTGGGAGCCAAGCCGTGATTCTTGAAGCGCACGTCCTCGCCGATGGCTTCAGTGGGTTCCCAGCGGTAACTGAACGGTGGATTCGCCACCACGGCATCGAAATAAGGTTTTTTGGCGGGGTTGGTCTCGCGCAGCATTTCCCAATCATTAGTCAGTGTGTCGCCGTGAAAAATTTCAAACTCCGAATCCTTCACCCCGTGCAGCAGCATGTTCATGCGCGCCAGGTTGTAGGTGGTGATGTTCTTTTCCTGACCAAAAATCTTGCCAATGCCGTGCGGCCCCATGCGCTTGCGCACGTTGAGGAGCAGCGAACCGGAACCGCAGGCAAAGTCCAAGACACTATCCAGCTTGGCTTTCTTTCCCGTTTTCGGCTCCTGGCTATCCAGCGTGACGATGCCAGACAAAATGCTAGAAATCTGCTGCGGCGTGTAAAACTCGCCCGCCTTCTTGCCGGAACCGGCGGCAAACTGGCCAATCAGATATTCGTAGGCATCGCCCAACGTGTCGGCGTCTGTGGAAAATTGCGTCAGCCCTTCGGCGATCTTTTGAATGATGGTGCAGAGCTTGGCGTTGCGCTCTTCGTATTTCTTTCCGAGCTTGTCCGACGCCAAATTGATCTCGGAGAACAGGCCTTGGAAGGTGCTTTGGAAGGACTCCGTCTCGATATATTTGAAGGCTGCTTGCAGCGTGTTGAGCAGTTCTCCATTCTGCGTCCGGGCCAGATTGGCAATGCTGGCCCAGAGATGATCTGGTTTGATGACATAGTGCACCTTGCGGCGCATCTGCTTCTCGAAATCGGCCACGTCATCGGGATTGTTGTCATACCAGATGGCCAGCGGCACACGGCGACCGTCGCCCTCGACCTGAGGATAATCCCGCCCCAATTCTTTTTGCGCAGCCGCCTCGTAATTGTCTGACAGGTAGCGCAGAAACAGGAACGACAGCATGTAGTCGCGGAAATCGTCCGCATTCATTGCGCCGCGCAGGTCGTCGGCAATGGCCCAAAGGGTTTTGCCCAGTTGTGTTTTATCTCGGTCGCTCATGATGCTTTGGGTTCCTCTGGTTTGCTCGGGAGTAATTCGCGATTAAAGGGATAAAAGTCTAGGAAATCGTCGAGA
Source organism: Bryobacterales bacterium (assembly GCA_003167495.1). Taxonomy (GTDB): domain Bacteria; phylum Acidobacteriota; class Terriglobia; order Bryobacterales; family Bryobacteraceae; genus Bog-105. The sequence goes on from PMSX01000331.1 coordinate 18,013, forward strand.
ACCTTCTCGAACGACTCCTTGGTCTCCGGCAGCATTTTCGAGGGTTCGTAAAACGAATAATTGCCGTGGCTCAGGATATTGAGTGTGCGCCCAAAAAGGGTTTCATCCGGGTCTTCTGCGGTTTTCTTGATACAGACCGAAAACTTTTTGTGTCCATGAAAGCTTGATGATTTTTCAAGGAGACCGCGCAACGCATTAAAGTGATGGGTGTAAAGCCGGTCGGCATCACGTGCTTGGCAAATCTCTATGAGCAACGCCAAGTGGTGAAAGAACGGCGTGTCCCCGGTGTAAATTAGCTGGAACTGGCCGGTTCTCTGGGAGCATGACAAAAAATACGGAGCAAATTTCTTCCGGTCTATTTCCCGCAGTTCGTTCCACAGCACATTGAAAAACAGGGAGTGATGGGACGAAAAGACGGCTTTGATAGCGTGATCCTTTCTCGCTAGAAGCTGGGCCAAATCGTGGCCGACGGCGATGGCGTTGTTTTCATCCAGCGACGAAATCGGGTCATCAATATAGATGTACTTCACCCACTTGTAGGCGTCGGCACCATCCAGGGCGAGCTGAGCGATGGCAAGAAAGAAGCACCAGATAAACAGGTTTTCTTCGCCGCGCGACACCTTGATATTGTCGATGATCGCGCCATTAACCTCGCGGGAGAAGCGAACCAACCACTTGTCGTAATCAATGACGAAGTCAAAGTCTGTGTAACGCTGCAAGAAAGGCCGGATGCGATTATCCATTTCCAGTTCGTTCAGGCCCACAAAAAAACGGGACTTGGAGTTAAGTTGCAAATAACGCTCGCGGTCGCCGTCTAAATCGTTATGCCAATGAAACAAATCTTCGGTGAAGGCATTGAAATAGAGCGTGTCCCGTTCCTCCTCATTTTTGCCGAGGTCTTTGAAGGCCATGGACAGCCGTGTTTTACCAGTGCCGTTGTAGGCATAGAGCAAAATGAATTTCTTAGGGTCCTCCTGTTTCTGCAACTCTTGGCGCAGATGTGCGGCAAGAGCGTTCAAGTCGGCAAACGCGGTTGCGCTCATGCTTCAACCTCCTCCGGGGATGGGAAAAGTTGCTGCATTAGACCTTTCTTGTGGGTCTTGAGCAATTCGAGCTTTTGGGTTTGGGCAGTGGTCAGGCCGTCGAGGGAGGCGAGACATCGGGCAATTTTCAGTTGTTCACTTTTTTGGTCTGGTATGGCTAACGAGACTTCTTCTAAAACGTCAACCGACAAACCCGGTTGTGCTTGTCCTGTCGCGTATTGATTCAGATTCAAAACATCCAAAGTGTAAAACAGCCAATCCACATCAATGCCGTTTTGGGGAGTGGCGACAACGGCATGTTCTGTCGCGTGAAACTGACCAGAACCAAGTTTCACATTGCCGCAAAGAGCACCTTGGCGACCTATCAATGGATACTTGCCTGAGTGTGTATATGTTTTCGTATAACCGCGAAGCCCGTTTCCCCCGTAACATGGATAAAGGCCTTCCCCAGCCTCGTCCTGAATATCTGATGCAGACACGAATTTTCCTGCCTGCATCTGACATGCAGATACCAGAGTCCGCTCATTCCATTCCGGCCCGTTTTGGAATTCGGGAAAGCGAAGGCGGGGGATGGTTTCGCCTTCGCGGGGGAAAAGCTGCTGCATTAGCCCTTTTTTATGGGCTTTGAGCGTGTCCACTTTCCGGGCTTGGGCGGCAATCAACTCGTCCACAGAGGTCAGACAGTTGGCGATCTTTTCTTGTTCGGCTGTCGTCGGAGGAAGTGGGATAGAGAAAGACCGAACTTGAGCAAAGTTGAGTCCCTGCCTATTGCCACCCGCTTGAAAGCTGTCGATTTGGGATTGGCCGTAGTTTGACAGCAAATATTGATTTAAGAAGGTGGGAATTAGAGCTTTTTCTTCTGACCGAATGATGCACACATGCTGATTTACGTTTCCCCCCGCAATCCTTGAGTCTGCAACGGCACTTCGCCCGATTGAAGCACCAGTAATATTTAGCAAAACATCATGAAGTCTCACTTCTGTGGCGGCAAAGGTTGTGTGAAGTTCGTCATCAATAAAGACGACATCATCTAAAATCAGTTCTCCCCATCCGACATTTTGACTTCGGACGAATGGACGTCCGCTGCGTTTGTAATTGCTCTCCCCTCCATTGGGTGTCATACCGCTGCCAACTTTTGTGACTCTTGAACCAAGAGGATCTACTTCCCAATCCTTCGCATCCCGAAACTCCGGAAAGCGCAGCTTGGGCTTCAATCCTGGTTTGCCACCTTGTTCCATGGTCTTTGCTATCACCTTATTGCTCATACGCGCTCAGGCCAGAAATTTCCCGTCCTTGGGCGCGTTTGTTGAGCAAGGGAACGAGATCTTCCATGAGGGCGAGTTCTTTTACCCGTCGAGTTTTCCAGTTCAGCCCGAGCGGTTCCATGAGGTCGGTTAGCTGTTCACCGTCGAAAATCATGCGTTGCAGGATGCCGTCCACAAAGCCTTGTAGCGCGGCGGTAGCCAGCCCGTGTTTTCCAGCGATGGCGGCGAGTTCCTGGGCATTCTTCTCTGCCTTGAAACGCTGGTAGCCTTCGCGAATGTCTTTTTCGCTCAAACCTTCGCCCGCTTTCAGGGTGTTGATGTAAGCGGCAATCTCGTCGCGCTCATCCATGAACTTGGCATCGGACTGAATGAGGCCGATGAGCTGTTCGCGACTCATCTTCTGCTTGCCCGGTGGCTGCGCGGAGTAGCGGGCCAGCAGCGCCATGATGTAGTCGTAATCAATGACGGCGGAAGCAAAGAGAACGAATTCAAAATCCAGTTGCTGCACTTCCGGGCTGGCCTGGTCGTCGCCCTTCCTTTGCTGCTCTTTCAGGCGTTGAGCGGTTTCAAGATAGACGCCACGGAAAGCGTTAAGCTCTTCTTTCGGCAAAACCTGCTCGATGGTTTTTTTGTTTTCCGCGGTGAGGTCGGTGTATTGGTCGAGCTGGGTTTTCAGCCGCTGCACTTCCTTGAAATGGTTGATGAAGGCGCTGCGCGCATCGTCGCCCTTGAGATTGGACACTGCTTCCGGTTTGCAGGCTAGGCCCTGTGATTCCATGAAGTCATCCAGCTTCTGGAGGGAGCTTTGCAGCTTCTCAATAACTTTTGGAGCTGTGTCCACCAGCCAGATTTCGCGGGCGCGATCAAGTTTCTCACCGGAGAAAAGGGCGATGGCCTCGTTTACGGCGTCCTGCTGCTGACGGAAATCGAGGATATTGCCGTAGGGCTTTGTGCCGTTGAGCACGCGATTGGTGCGGGAGAATGCCTGAATCAGCCCATGGTACTTCAGCTTCTTGTCCACATAGAGCGTGTTCAAGTATTTAGAATCAAAGCCGGTGAGCAACATGTCCACCACGATGATGATGTCGATTTTTTCTTTACCCTTGAGGGGCATGTCCTGATTGGGAAATTGCTGATCTTTGATGCGCCTCTGCACATCTTGGTAGTAGAGATCGAATTCGCTGATGCTGTGATTGGTGGCAAAGCGGGTGTTGTAGTCGGCGATGATGGCCTTGAGCGCATCCTTTTTCTTCTCCGGTTCTTCTTCGTTGTCGGCTTTTTCCTGCGGCAGGTCTTCCTGAATCTGCTGCACATCCTTGTTGCCCTCGGCGGGCGGCGAGAACACGCAGGCGATGTTCAGTGGTTGAAAGGCGGGATCTAGTTTCTCTTTTTCGTCCTGTAGCGACTTGAACAGATTGAAGTATTCGATAGCGTCGTTGATAGAAGCGGTAGCCAGAATGGCGTTGAACCTGCGTCCGCCGGTGGCCGCGTCGTGCTTGTCCGAAATCGCCTCGACGATGGCCTTTTTTGCCAACGTCTCACCTTGCTTGGGTACGTTCTTGCCTTCCGGCTTGTAGTAATCAATGTGGAAGCGCAGGACATTACGGTCGTCGATGGCGTGGGTGATGGTGTAGGCGTGCAGTTCCCTCTGAAAGATGTCAGCGGTGGTCTTGAGGGAGGCCTGCTGACCATCAATCTGCTGATAGGTGGCATTCTGCGCAAAAATTGGCGTGCCCGTAAAACCGAAGAGCTGTGACTTGGGGAAGAATTCTTTGATGGCTTTGTGGTTCTCGCCGAATTGCGAGCGGTGGCATTCGTCGAAGATAAACACCATTCTCTGGTTTCGCAGCGGTTCCAACTGTTCCTTGTAGGTCGTTTTCCCTTGCTTCTTATTCTCCTTGCTGCGCTTGCTGTTTTCGTCCAAGGCCAGGCCGAGCTTCTGGATGGTGGTGACGATCACCTTGTCGGCGTAGTCGTCGGAGAGGAGCCGTCGCACCAAGGCGCCGGTGTGGGTGTTCTCCTCTACGCAGCCTTCCTGGAATCGATTGAATTCCTCCCGCGTCTGGCGGTCGAGGTCCTTGCGGTCCACGACAAACACGCATTTTTCGATGTCGGGATTGTCCTTGAGCAGAGTGGAGGCCTTGAAAGAGGTGAGCGTCTTGCCGCTGCCGGTGGTGTGCCAGACATAGCCGTTGCCGCAATTCTCGTGAATGCAATCCACGATGGCCCTGACTGCGTAGATCTGATACGGACGCATCATCATCAGCTTTTGCTCGCTGGCAATCAGCACCATGTAGCGGCTGATCATCTGACCCAGGGTGCATTTGGGAAGGAAGGCCTTCGCAAAGCTGTCGAGATGCGTGATTTTCTTATTGTCCTCGGCGGCGAACTGATACACGGGGAGAAAGCGCTCGTCGGCATTGAAGCTGAAATGGCGGCTGTTGTTGTTGGCGAAATACCAGGTATCGCTTCGATTGCTGACGATAAAAAGCTGTATGAAGCACAGCAGCGTCTTGGTATAACCATTGCCGGGGTCGTTTTTGTAGTCAACAATCTGCTCCATGGCCCGGCGCGGGCTGATGCCAAGGGATTTTAGTTCGATCTGCACCACCGGCACGCCGTTGATGAGTAGGATGACATCGAAACGCTGGTGGCTGTTGTCGGTGTTGATGCGGAGCTGGTTGACGATTTCAAACGTGTTTTTGCACCACTCCTTGATGTTGACCAAGGTGTAGTTCAGCGGCGTACCATCATCGCGGGTGAAGCTGTTGCGCTCGCGGAGGATTTTGGCGGCGGCGAAGACATCCGGGGTGATTATTTCCTCAAGAAGACGCTGAAACTCGGCATCCCCCAATTGAACCCGATTTAGGGACTGGAATTTTTCACGAAAATTATTCACCAAGCCATCGCGATCACGAATATTGTGACGATATTCATATTTGAGACTTTGGAGCTTATCGATTAACTGCTCTTCAATTTGGCGCTCAAGTGACATTGCAATCCTTAGAATGATTCTAGGGGGACAGCTCAAAAAAGGGACATTTACGTACGCTAAGGAGCAACGGCGTAGACGTGGCCGACCGGAATGGCCGCCAGTCAAGCTTGCACTTTCCGATAAAGTTCCGGCGGCCAGGCGAAACGTGTAATCAACGGCTTACGCTCTATTAAACGGGCCGACTCGCGGACCTGGCCCGTCCGCATCGGTGGTTTGAGCGACGACCGGGATGCTGTCGAGCGGGCGCGTGCTTCGTCGAGGTTGAGTACGGGCGTCTTCCCTTTCTTGACGATGTACTTGGGGCCGCGCACGGCATGGGCCGGGTTGACTTCGAGAACCTGGCCGGTGACGAGCCAGTCAAAGAGCATCCGGAGAGAGCGGCCAAGTGTTGCTTCACCGTGGGCGGCGACACGTGCCCCTGCAAGTCCTTGATGAAGGCAGCGACATGAAAGGCCTGGATGCTGGCCAGTTCGGCCAAGCCGTGGGCCTCGCACCAGGAGGCAAAACGGCGGGTGACATGAAGATAGGCTTTGCGGATGCCGTCGTTGTTGATCTGCGCGGTGAAGAATTCGAGAAAGCGCCGGGCGGCTTTGGGGTGCGGGGCAAACAGGCCGGCTGGCTGGAGTTCGGGAGCGGGGGACAGGGTGATTGCGGTCAGTTCCATGGCTTTGATGATCGTGTGTGATAAACGGCATTTCCACACACGATTCAAAGAGCCCTATTCTTGCCCTGTAATGAAAGGAACTCGTCAGTTCTTTTCTGAGTCACGGCAACATTATTTTGCGTTTGAGTTAGATAACTCCTCTGATACGCCCGCTTCCCGTCGAGCATTTCAAACAATGTTTCGATTCATAGGCCGAGTATTTCATTTGAGAAAGCCTCCCCACCTCTGCAGCAGTATCCGCTCTGGGCGGGTGAGTATGAGAATTTCGTGGACGCCGTATCGTTCGCCGGCCCCGGGCGAGGAACTTGGTTTTCCGGCCGCGCTGGACGCAACGCGGGAGCTGGTAGCACTGAATCCTGAAGTCAATACCCGCTACAGAAAGCCTAATGTAGACAGACGGATCGTCATCGCCTGTTCGCTGACCAACAACCATTTCTATCTGCCGGAAACGTAATATTTGTTGTGGCCGTGGTGAAGCCAAGGCCGGAGACGCCAGCGCCTGGATCCATCGCCGATGAGCGAATTTATTGCCTAGGAGCATGCTCGGCACACCAGTAAATTTCCTGCAAGGCTGAATTGCCCATGTCAGTGTGGCCGCCGTTGCTGCTCCAAAGCCATGCCACCGGATTTTGGCAGCGATCCGGTCTGTAGGATATGAACGACGCATTCTTATCCTCGCCGCACGGCCAGCGCGCCGCCGTCCCCTCGTCTTCGGTCAACAGCCTCAGTGTACCGGTGTCAAGGCTCATGGTTGGTTCTCTCCCTCTTAAAACATTTTTGCTCTTTCTCGTGGGCGCTTGTTATAGAGTGTGATAAGGGACGGTATCACACACTCTTTTGGTCAGCTTGTTCGACGAACCCTCTAAACATCGGCTGCCCCAGCCAGAGATTAAGGATCATGGCGCGGCGACCATCAAGGGGGCCATCGCCTCCATCCCATTTGTGGGCGGCGCAATCGCGGAAGAACTTGCTCTCGTTCTTAATTCACCGCTTTCCCGCCGACGCGACGAATGGCTCACAGATCTAGCGCGTCGCCTTCATGACCTGGAAGGCCAAGTAAATAGCTTTCATTTTGATGATCTGGCGAGCAATGAGCAATTCGTTTCGGCAACGGCACAAGCGACCCAAGCGGCCCTCCGAACACACAGCAAGGAAAAGCTGGAGGCATTGAGAAATGCTGTTTTGAACACCGCCTTGCAAAGAGAACCTGACAACGATCAGCAAGCAGTATTTTTAGCTTTGATTGATCGTCTAGCTCCTCCTCACCTGAACTTGCTGCAGGGGCTCCACAATTCGACAGGACCGCGACGCGGGTCTAACGATGGCGGATACAACGACTGGGAATGGAAGCATCGCCATCAAGCTCAACAAAAAACCGAAATTTATCGAGAACCATCAGTGCTGGCTTTATGGATAAAGGATTTCGTGCCGGTTCTTGCGGAGCGATCTGACGACTTCATCAAATTGCTAACCGGCGATCTCTACGCGGCAGGGTTGATTACATTTGCGCCTACCGAGCCCAAAATCCCGTCGAGCTTTCAGGAATTGCTGACGCCTGTCGGGATAGCTTTTCTGAACTTCATTAGCGATCCGCAAACAAATGACAACTGAAATTACCATTTCCGAATCGTCGGAGTTGACTCCTGCGAAGCTGTTGGCGCCGACGCCAAAAGCCGCGCGGTGGGTCGTGGAATTCTTCACCGGGCAGATCAACAAGGATCACACCCGCAGGGTCACCAGAAATCTACTTTTACAAATTCAGGACAAGGTGAATTTACTACATAGATCCGAACATCTGGAGATTTCGGTTTCCGTCCCGATCACAGTCTAAGTAGGCATGTTTCATGTGTTACAGTGAAGCGCCTCACTGCTTTGGAGGCTAAGAAGGACTTAATGTCTGGTCAATTTGTTGAATACGCGGTGGGCGAACGCTACCGCGACCCATCCGAAGAACCGCCGGGTGACGGAGGGCTTCTTTTTATCGAGGGAATCCCGATTTACAAAATCTGGTACGCCCCTCCGTTGGAGGTGGAGCGTGTGGCGCTCGCTGGAACATGCACGCATATCGGACTGCTATCGCCCGCAGAATTTCCTGGAGGTCTTCCCTTCTTCCTTTTTAGGGCAACCACAGGAGAGCAGCTTTTGTGTCGCGCTCCGCTTTTGGCGACGCAGGAACAGGTCGAGCGCTGGGCCTCGGCGGATTCCAACGGCTTTCTTTTTGTTCTCATAGAGCGCGGCAATCAAATTATTCGGCAGAATACTATCCTCGGTATCCCCCCGGATTTTCGCACCACTCTTGCCGGTGCCTGGTTATCGGTGCAGCATCCCATCGACATGCACAGCGCAGGCCCTCTTCTCGGAAAGATGACCGACCAAGGAATTATTAATGCGGCAGCCTCCCTGTGGGCGTTTAATCCTGCTACTCAAGAATTCGAGCGCAAACGACCCCGAGCGGCAGCAGGAGCAAGATAGAAGGTTTCAAATCCCCACCTTCTCGACTTCACTGATGCTGATGTCATCATTGCGCCGGTCATAGAGGCCAGTGGTTTTGGCGTTGGAGTGCCCGGCCATTCGCTGGGCGATTTCGAGCTTGCCGCCGTTGGTCAGATAATCCGTGATCCCCGTGGCGCGGAAGGTATGGCAGCCGATTGACGTTTCAATGTCAGCATCGACAGCATCGACAGCACGGCGGCGCACCATGTACCAGACATGGGTCTTGGGGAGTAACGGGGCAGAAAGTTGCCTTAAGGACCGTTTTGTGTAATCTATTCACAGATCTGCCCTCTAAAATGGCAGAAACGCATTCCGACAACTCCAAAACGTAAGATTGACAGCGCTCACGTAACCATCTGTAATTGCAGGTAGTTATTTCTTAAGCGAGTTTTCTGCCCCGTTGCTCCCAAACACCCGCGAACGGCTAATGGCCCACGATCATCAGCCGACAAAGCCCACGTGTCGCCGGATCTTCAATCGATGCGCCATATTGAATTGCACTCTGGAGCGCTGACATTGAGGCTACATCGAGGAGAGGAATTACATCTTCTAGGCCCTCTCGTCTGTTTGTCCTGTGAGGCGCTTCGTTCTCCGGCATTAAGGCCATTCGAAGGCCCCGAAGAAAAACGCGATTACTTCGGTCGTCAGTGGTGCCAACGATCATCCATCGCAGCAACGCAAGCAGAAGATAGGGTCCCGAATCCCTTGGGTAGCTTTTGTCCGAGTCCCACGGCTGGCTGTCCAAATCAGAAATCCCCTGTTCCACGGTTCTTGCAAGATCACCAAGTATGGCCGTCGCTGCGCCACTGGCCAACCAGTCAGCCATGGCAGCAACAAGTCCGTAATCGTCGAACATTTGCCTGGTAAGCTCGCGCAGAACGGCACTCGCGTGATCTGAATCCAGCGATTTGTTAATCGAAAGTAATTCAGCTGCGGCTGCGCAGATACTCTCGGAATCGGAACCGGACAGAAGGATTCCATTAAGCTGGGCAATATATCTTGACTCCCAGTTCTTGTCACCGCGAGCGGCATCCGACGAAGCTCGCCAAATCGCAAAGAGCTTTGAGCGGCAGTGGTCCTCTGAAGAAGACCGATAAATCCGATACCCAAGTATCCGAGAGGCCCACTCCACTTCCGGCTTTCTGCCGTAAACCGTTGTTAACGCGATGGCTATCAGTCGTCCATTTGAACTTTCCTGGGCTAAGCTTGCAAGTTGCTCTACCTCAAGAGACTCGATAAACAGGAATTCCTCCAATGTTGAGCAAACATTTGGATGTAGGGTCTCGGACGGGCGACAGAACTCCCTCAAAGAGTCGATCGTCGCCTGTGGAAGTATTTGCCGCTGTGCTGGGAACAGCGGAGGCATGCCGATAGATTGGCGCGGTCGAAGGGCTGATGGCATGTGACCGAGTCGAGCGACTAAGGCAGCCAACACTGAAGTGCGAGTTACACGCGCACGGGCCACTACCTGCTCAAGCTCATCGAGTGTTAAACATGTGGCTTCGTCAGCTAGCAACGCAAGCCAAGCGACGGAATTCCCAGCCGGGGGCTGGGCGAGGCGAGGGTCGGACAGAAACTTCCGAGCTGCTTGTCCCGCGGCAGCAGCTTGTTCGGGGCACTGGCGCATGAAGTCGAGAATTCGATACCCGCGCGGCTCGATGTCAAAAAAGTGTCCGAGGTCGCAGAGTTGATCCCAAATAACGGACTCCCACACTTGTGGCTCACGGGGCGCCCTTCTCAGTAAATCGACTAGCGGCGGGCGGAAGCCTTGCTGTATTAGCTCGGCCGACACTTGGCCGATTAGATTCGCATACTCTGAATCAGCATTCATACGGTCGATCTCACGCTTAAAGTCTGATTGCCTCCAAGTTGATCGCCCGAAAGTGAGCGCTGCACATCTCGCTTCTTGAGCCGGGGTGAGTTCGTGGCCGTATCGGTCGAGTAATACCTCACCTGCACGGGGCGCCAGCTCAATGGAAGAGCCCTCAACTATCTTTACTAGTATGTCGAAGATGGAACGGGATCGAAACGGCCAAGTGGGCTCGTCTATCCAGACAGCCAATCGAAGTTCTCCTTCGACTAGACGTTCAAGCTCATGCGGCTCCAGATCTGCGCCGCTTCGAAACAAAAGCGCTAGAGCAAAAAACGAGCCGTAGTCATGCAAGGTGCTGAGCTTCAACTTTAGGTGCAAAGTAACCGGCGGGCCGAGCTTAAGGCCAAGACAGAAACGCTCCCACTCGTGCCAGGAACCGCTTTGGTGTTGTGTTCTATATCGGACGATTTCCTCGAATGCTCTCGCTTCAGTCGCGGGCTCCGTGATCGCGAGCAGCATCGCTGCGCCATGCCTTGTTCTCGGATCAGGGTGATTCAACTGTACACGTAAAGCACCCCGGTAGGCAGCCCCGTCTCCTCCGGTCAGTAGGTCCCGAAATCGTTGCCTTATCTCGGGATGCCTCGGCAGTAAGAATTCACCGATGCCCCGCACGGAATTCGCCAACAATCCTGGGCCTTCCGGACCCGCATTTTGCATTGACGTAAGGAAGACGCGCCACCACCCCGAGTGCGCGCCGCCCAGCTCATCGGTCTCACCGGCGATTCGCTGAGCTAACCATCGCGTTGCAACGAGACCCCCATCGGTAACAAGCTCCGCGAGTATTCGTTCAGCGCCCGGCACATAGCTACCATCGTGAAGGCCTCTCAGTAACGCATTCCCAACCAGAGCCAGACGACGCTCCCCGCGATCGCATAGTTCAACCGCCGCCGCTCCACCAAGGTAAGAATCAGGATCGAACAAGAACCAGCGCAGAATACGATCGAGGACGTCGGGACCAATTCGCGCGGCGAGCGTGGCGAGTCTTTTCGGGGAGTCTTGATCATCAAGTCCGCGCTCGTTTCGCACAAGGGCTCTAATGACTTGCATTGGCGGTCGATCAGCAAAGAGTGACAGAAACAATTTGGCAGCGGGCAACCGATAGCCAGTCGAAGCTGCGGTCACAATCAACTCGCGAACGAGATTAGTCTCTCCCCCGTTTACGGCCTCCTCAATCTGCTGCTCAGCCTGCGAACGGAATCGTGTGTCGTGCAACAAGGACAAGCAGAACCACAGGCGATCCCGCTTCTCGAACGCGGAGGGGAGTAGCGCCACCAAAGCTGGGAGAATGGTAATCACGCCCTCGGACCCTGTTCTTATGTAAAGCTCGATCAAAGATTTGAGCCTGATTTGCTTTTCGGCTGATAGTCGACCTATGTTCAGCGCCGCCCACTCCTCAAAGACCTCCTTTGTCAGCATTGACCCGAAGTGTTCGAGCGGATAGCGTGGATTCAAATATTCGTCGAAAAACCAAACGAAACCCTCGTCTTCAGCTAAACTGAGGGCTTCGCCGATTGCTCTCGTTGACGGGCGACTGTCTTGACGATTATCGGAGTAGCGCCATAGTGGACGTGGGCCCAATTGTTTTAGCTGTCTGATAAAGAAACGCGCAGTTTCGGGATCTCGAAACTCGCAAATCAGGATTGCTGCTGCTGAAGCATTCCCTGTTTCTTGAAGAAGTTGGGTAAGAAAATGAAAAACAGACGGTCGGACGAATTCCGAGCGACCAAGGCGCCTCGCCATAGTTGACGCGAACGACGCGATTCTCCACTCTCCCGTCTCTTCTGGCATCGCTGCTTTTTGATCACTCGCCGCGATTACGTGGGCATAACCGCAAAGGAACTCCTGAAACGTTTGCAGCGGGAATGAGAAGCCGTCCTCGACACTGATTAGGCCGCAACTAGCAAAGTTACGAAGCGCTTCATCGACGAGGGCGGCCTTCGTGCCCCCTACGGGGTCCGGTAGTATTGATTCAAGGTTCAGACGAACTTCTTCCAAAAAAATCTTTTCTCTTGCCCGCAGGCTAAGCGCCAGCTTGGCCAGAACGCGTGCGCGTGAATCCGCGTCGGGCAAGGTGGAATCAAGAAGAATTGTTTGACTTGTTTTGGAATCTCGCTGTGCCCAATCCGCTAGACGTTGTTTGACCAATTCGTAAAGAAGGTCCCCCAACGTTGCCCGGCTCGTCGGTCCATTCTGCAGCAACTTGCTAAACAAGAGACGGCAGAACAGGGGTGTAGTGGCAACGGAGTGGAGATCTGGAAGCTTTTGTAACTCGCGAAGAGCAAGGTTGCCTGACGCCTGGGCTTCTTTCAGGGGCATGCCGTCGGCCAATGCTTCTTCGACAAAAAGATTGAGCTTCTGTTCATCGGCAAGAGGTGACGTCGAGCAGACCTGCCAGGATGAGTAATCAACACCAAGAAGCTCGACCGGTCTTCCGGTCGCAACCACTTGAATGTTCGGCCAATAATCGCCAACGGTCGCCAGCTGCGTCAACAGCAAACGAACGGTTGCCGGATTCATCTCATCTAGGCCATCGACTATCAAGGCCAGTTCGGTGTTCGAGTCCAGAAAACTTCGTAAGTCAACACCCGGTCGCCCTGGAATGATCTGCTGATTGAAGTACAAGGCGATGGCGCTCAGGAACTCTTCGACACTTTTCCAGGCCTGCCCTTCTTCGTGCACTAGAGGAATCGCCTTCGCAGCGATATAGATGGCTAACGAGCCCCGCACTGCGTTTTGGAACTCCTTGACGTAGTTGGCGGCGATCGTACTCTTGCCCGCACCGAGTTCCCCAAGAACAAGTGTTCGCCTTCCCGTCCTTGCTACTTCCAAAAGTGGGATCAGAAGAATTCGGTCATTTCGGTCGGTCGCCTCAAAGTCGCGAAAATTCAACCTCTCCGGGACGGCCGCGTGCACCGCTATGCTCAAAGGCAGCGTATGAGGAAGGGGGCCCCAGGGCCTCAACGCGCGCGATTTTGCTTCCATTACCCGATCAGCGTGTTGAGCCGTCGCTGCTCGATAACTATCAATGTCGCTCAATGTTATCGCGGCTCCTTGGACGATTGGCGGAGGTGTGGACGCGTCTCCGAATGAAAGTTCTTCGGCGGCGAGTATTTGCTTCCACCGGCGATCCGAAGCGCGCGGGTCGTACTCGAAAGATCGGCAAACGAAGCGGTTGACGCTTACGCGGATCAGCGTAAATCCGTTACGGTAATCGTGCCCAGCGTAGGTGGCCCCGCTATTTAAGACGAAAGCCTTCTGTGCGTAGCGATCCGCGCTCCTCATCTCCCCGTGGGAGTGGCCGCTCAGTATTAGGTGACATCTTTCGGCGACCTTCTGGTATGTATTTGGTCTGCTGCCCCGAGCGTGGACCTCCGCGTCGTGGAGCCATTCGAGAGGGTGATGGATCAGTGTCACTGTCGGGAGACTTGATTGTAAAAGAGATGGGCTTCGCAACTGTCCGGCGTGTTCCATGACGTCTATCTGAGGAGCGCCAAGCCACAGTTTGCACTGGTCGTCCTCCCCTTGACAGAACCAGGATGAATTGAGGGAGCAAAACGAGATGCCGTTTAGCGAACGCTGACCAACGAGGAAGGATTCCTCTCCTCCAAGTCGGTACGGCGGTAGCCCAAGAGAGCGACTAAACTCCGTAAATGCTTTGAAACCATCGCAGTAGGCCTGCAAAATTGGAACGCTAAGTATCTTATCAGCGCGAGCGCCGTCTTCCGGACGGGCGTACCGCTGAGAAATCGATCGGTCGATGTCGTGATTCCCGGGACAGATGACGAGATTCTGCGGTAAAAGATTCAGATCGCCAAGCAGTTTGGTCAGCCAACTTTGCGCTGTCTTGTAATCGTTTGCATCCCCGCGCCAGCCGATATCTCCGCTAATGCAGATGACGGTGGGTCTCCATTCGGGCTCAAGCGTATCAAGCGCTTGCTGGAGCGCAGTAAGAGCAAGATCACGGGCTATGACTTCGCTTTCGACCCTGTCGCACCCAAAATGAATGTCTGTTAGATGAAGTAGGACTTCGTCCGCCTTAGCCATTTGTGTTTCCTGATGCGTTCGCTACGATTTTTGAATCTGCCCGTAGCCGACAAAACATTCTGCGCAACGACCATCTGCCAGACTTCAGACCAGACCGCGCTTCTCCGCTAGTGTTCGGAAACGCTTGCAGCATATCAATCTAACGTTACTTTAGCTTTCGTCTCATCGCATGCTCAAAAGCGGTATCGGGCCAATTGGTGCGCGCCCCGCAGTTTAGTCTTTGTCAATTTCATCAGATGGGCCTAGCTCCGCCTCGATATCTTCGACGGTCGGGAGATTTTCTCTCAGACGTTCCGGGAGCGCTTCAAGGTGCCGGAACTCGGCGACGCCCAGCGGCGTCAGAGTGTTCCGGAGCGCATATTCAACAACAAGTTCCTTCTTGGATTTGCAGAGAATGAGCCCAATGCTCGGCTGGTCACTCGGATGCTTAAGAAGGTCATCCACCGCCGAGAGGTAAAAGTTCATTTTGCCGGTGTACTCCGGTTTGAAGGGACCGGCCTTTAAGTCTATAACCACGAAGCAGCGAAGGCGAAGATGGTAAAAGAGGAGATCCAGTTTGTAATCTTCGCCCGCCACTGCAAGAGGGTACTGGCTCCCCACAAAGGAAAAGCCGATGCCAAGCTCTAACAGAAAACTCCGCAGGTGCATTAGCAACCCCCGCTCCACTTCGCGTTCGTGGGCATCAGCGGATAGGGTCAGGAAGTCGAAGTTGTACGGGTCTTTCAGAAGCTGCTGAGCTAGGTCCGATTGGGGAGAGGGAAGAGTGCGCTCGAAATTCGTGATCGCTTTGCCCTGGCGGCGATGGAGCCCACCTTCAATCTGTATGACGAGAATATTCCGACTCCAGCCGTTGGCGAGTGCCTGTTCCGCGTACCAAAGGCGCTGGGCAGGGTCTTTCACTTGTTCGATCAGCCGCACATTGTGGCCCCAGGGCAATTTTGCAACAAGCTGTTGCAAAATTACTTCCTCCGGCCAAGCTTCGGCAAAAGCCTTCATATAGCCCAGGTTGCGAGGCGAGAGGCCGCGCATCTCGGGAAATGCAGAGTGAAGATCCTTGGCGAGCCGTTCGATGACCTTTGTTCCCCAGCCGTCCTTCTCTTGCCTGGCCAGAATATCCCTCCCGATGCCCCAATACAGCAGCACCAGTTCACGGTTCACGGCTAGCGACGCTCGGAGTTGGGCGGTTTGTATTCGTTGCTTAATTTCGGCGAGGAAATCAGCATAGCCGGCTGGCACGGCTGCCTTCAGTTCACTCATTTGGCGGTCTCGTTTTCAGATGGGCAATTTTCACACTTCTCCGAGGGTATCGGATCTCTCGGCCAGACTATTTTTTTAGAGGGGCATCTTGTGCGACGCGCCTTCACGCGCGGCGCGTCGGCGCTTATCGTAAATCTGGGTCGTCGTCACGTGCCGATGCCCGAGCAACTCTTTGACCTCCATGATGTCCACGCCGGAGTCGAGCAAGAGCGTGGCCGCCGTGGCGCGCAACGAGTGCGGCGTGTAGACGCATTCCATCACCTTGTTTCCGTCCGGCAATTCCCGCTCGCGCAGCGCGTTGGGCAGCTTGCTCAAATATTCCTTCAAGATGGTCCACATGGTCCGCGGCTCCATCGCGCTCGCCGCCAATTCCTCGGTGTGGGAATGCCGGCGCGGCCGGAAGAGCGGCCCGCTCGTGATTTCGGCGCGCTGCAGGTACTCGTGGATCGCCTGGGCGGCGGCGTAGTGCAGGCCAATGGTGCGGCGCTTGTCGCCTTTTTCGCGCAGGCGCAGGGTGGCCTCCTCGCCCTCCTGCCGAAAGTCTTCCACGAGGAGAGAGCAGCCGGTGGCCAGGCGGATGCCGGTATATAGGTAGAGTTTTACTATCGCGCGGTCGCGATGCGCCAATATCGAATCGCCCGCAGACACGTTCAGCAGTTGCCGGGC